>JAUXWS010000028.1 GCA_030685015.1 bacterium | reverse complement strand
GGAAGCCTTCCAGGCCCGCTTTGACGCACGCACCCAAGAGCGCGAGGTGCAGGTTGGCATGATCCGCCTGCCGGTGCCTGACTATGCGCTCAGCGCCTTTCGCGAAGCCCTGCTGAACGCGCTGTTCCATCGTGATTACCGCCGCATGGGAACGGTGCATCTGCAATGGCATCCTGATCGTCTGGAGCTGACCAGCCCCGGCGGCTTTCCGGAAGGGGTCACCCCCACGAATCTGCTGGTGCACGAGCCCCTGCCGCGCAATGCGCGCCTCTACGCCGCAGCGAAGCGCATCGGGCTGGTGGAGCAGACTGGACGTGGCGTGGACAAGGTCTATCTGGGGCAGCTGCGCTATGGCCGCCCCATTCCCGATTACTCCCGCTCGGATGCCACCGGCGTGCGGCTGACCCTGCGGGGAGGCGCGGAATCCCTGGAGTTTGCCGCCTTTGTGTTCGAACGCGAGCGACGCCTGGGACCCATGACAGTCGACCTGATGATTGTCCTGAACCAGCTCTTCCACGAACGACGCATGACGACGGAACAGGCGGCACGGGATATCCAGCGCTCCCAGCAAGATGCGCGCGCGCTGCTGGAGCGCCTGGTCGAGGAAGGCCTGGTGGAGGCGAGGGGTGAACACCGTGGCCGTGTCTATCACCTGGCGGCCAGGTTCTATGACGCGGTTGGCCAGCCTGAGGCCTATGTCCGGGTCCATGGTCTTGATCCCATCCGCCAGGAGGCGGCCGTCTTGCAGTTTGTCCAGGCGCATCAGCGCATCACAAGGTCAAATGTGGTCGAACTGTGCGGCATCTCGGAACGTCAAGCCACGCAATTGCTTGGACGCCTTGTCGGAGAAAACAGATTGGTCAAGCATGGGACACGACGCTGGACCTGGTACCAATCACCCCAGCCATAATGGCTTCCTATGGACGGATCTATGACCTGCTATGAACGTCTATGAACCCAAGGAAGGACCCAACCCATACTGTAAGTGCACACATATAGCGTGGCTACCATCTGAATTCAACCAGCAATCTCTGGGAAGTCTATGAACCGACACGTCAACGCCATCAGCAACCGGCTCAGCCTGCGGCCTCCCCAGCGGCAGTCGCTGGAAATCCTGGCCCGTGTCTGCGAGATCGCCACCCTGGCCAAAGGCGCGGATCCCATGCCGGCACTGGCCGCCATCCGCAGCGAGTTTCCGTCGGTGGAGGACTTCGAGCGCGAGTTCCCGTCCCTGTGTTTCGCCCTGGCCACCGGCGTGGGCAAGACGCGGCTGATGGGCGCCTTCATCGCCTACCTGTTCCAGGCGGAGGGCATCAAGAACTTCTTCGTGCTGGCGCCCAACCTGACCATCTATTCCAAGCTGATCGCCGACTTCACGCCCAACACGCCCAAGTACGTCTTCAAGGGCATCGGGGAGTTCGGCACGCAGCCGCCCGTGGTCATCACCGGCGACACCTACGAAAGCGCCGGAGCCGTGCGCGGCAGCCTGTTCGACGATGGCGTGCACATCAACATCTTCAACATCAGCAAGATCAACAGCGAAGTGCGGGGCGGCAGCGCGCCGCGCATCAAGCGCCTGAGCGAATACATCGGCCAGAGCTACTTCGACTATCTGGCGGAGCGGGAAGATCTGGTGATGTTGATGGACGAAAGCCACCGCTACCGGGCCAGCGCTGGGGTGCGCGCCATCAACGAACTGAAGCCCATCCTGGGGCTGGAGCTGACGGCGACGCCGCAGGTGGAGCAAGGCACGCGATCGGTTCCCTTCCGCAACGTGATCTACAGCTATCCCCTGTCGGCGGCCATGACAGACGGCTTCGTCAAAGAACCGGCCGTGGCCACGCGGGAGAACTTCGATCCCGACGCCTACACACAAGAAGGTCTGGAAAAGGTCAAGCTGGAAGACGGCGTGCGCATCCACGAGAACACCAAGGTGGACCTGGAGGTGTATGCGCGCAACCACGACAAACACTACGTCAAACCCTTCCTGCTGGTGGTGGCCCAGAACACAACCCATGCCGCGGCCTTGCAGCAGGTCATCGAAGGCGACGACTTCTTCGAAGGGCGCTACAAAGGCAAGGTGATCCAGGTCCACTCCGCACTGCGCGGGGAGGAAAAGGACGAGGTGGTCCAGCAGCTGCTCACGGTGGAGCACGTGGACAACCCAGTGGAGATCGTCATCCACGTCAACATGCTGAAGGAAGGCTGGGACGTCACCAACCTCTTCACCATCGTGCCTCTGCGCGCCGCCAATTCGCGGACATTGGTGGAGCAGTCCATTGGACGCGGACTGCGCCTTCCCTTTGGCAACCGCGTGGGCGTTCCCGCCGTGGATCGCCTGACCATCGTGTCCCACGACAAATTCCAGGAGATCGTCGACCACGCCAATGACCCCGATTCCATCATCCGCTGCGGGGTGGTGATCGGCCGGGACATTCCCGAGGTCGGGCGCAAGGTTCACGAGGTGCCCAGCACCTTCGAACAGGTGTTGTCCGGCCAACTCCTGGCCACGCGTCCGGCAGCCCAACCTGGCCAACCCGCAGTGGTGCAACCGCGCTTGTTCGACAAACCAGAGGAACAGGCCGTCGCCAAGGCCACCTACCAGGTCATCAAGCAGTACGAGCGCTTGAAAGGCAGTGACCAGCTGCTGGAGCCGGCCATCCAGCACGAGATCGCGCAGAAGGTCCAGGAGGCGGTGCGTCCAGCGCAAGGCACGCTGGAAGGCATCACCGTGACCGTGGACGTGGGCAAGGTGGTGCGCGAGACCACGGTCCTCTATCAGACCCTGTCCATCGATGTGCCGCGCATCGTGGTGGTGCCCAGGGATGAAGTGAAGTGCCAGTACGCCGACTTCGATTTGGACACGCGCAACATCCGCCTGCAGCCGGTTTCCCAGGACATCCTGATCCGGCATCTGCACGACCACCAGCAATACAAGCTGCAGGACGGCAGCGGCATCGTGCCGGAAACTCGGCCAGAGGACTATCTGGTGCGCGGCTTGGTGGACTATGACGACATCTGTTACGAGGAACAGGCGGGCCTGCTCTACCAGCTCGCGGGACAAGTGGTGGCCCACTTGCGCAGCTACCTGGCCACGGAAGACGACGTGGTGAACGTGCTGCAATACCACCAGCGGAATCTGGTCCAGCTGATCCATGCCCAGATGCAGGACCACTTCGTCGAGCCCACCGGCGACTACGTGGCCACGGTGACACGGGGCTTTCAGGCGCTGCGTTCCAACACCTTCACGACTGCGGCCGACGAGGAGCTGCGCGACTTCCGCGCGCCCATCCCGGAAGGCTTGCGCAGCCGCATCGGCTCGATGGCCTTCGGGGGCTTCTCCAAGTCCCTCTATCCCGCCGTGAAGTTCGATTCGGATCCCGAGCGGCGCTTTGCCGTGCTGCTGGAGAACGACAGCCAGGTGCTGAAGTGGGTGCGTCCCGGCAAGGGTTCCCTTTCGATCTTCTACCACAAGGATTCGACCTACGAGCCGGATTTCATCGTGGAGACCGCCATCGAGAAGTTCCTTTGCGAGCCCAAGCGCGCCACGGAAATGGACGATCCCGTGGTGCTGGCCAAGGCCAAGGCGGCGGTCACTTGGTGCCAGCACGCCACGCGACATGCCCTGGAAAACGGTGGGAAGCCCTGGCGCTACCTGCTGATCCCCCACGACCAGATCCAGGAGCAGATGTCGCTGGCTGGGTTGGCAACGAGGTTCCAGCCTTGCTGACATCTCCGCTTGCTAGGCCCACAGGAGCAACGTCATGACCAAATCGCTCTATTGAATTGATCTGAAGGCAGCAGGCTTGGTGAAGATCAAGGAAATCGACTTCGGCGCGCACGGCTTTCGTGAGCGGTTCGACATCCAGGAGTGGATCTGCAAGACGCCCGCCGTGCTGGAGCCGGGCCTGCTCATGGTGGCCAAGGAACAAGCCTGCTTTCAGGGCACCAACGAGCGCCCGGACCTGATCGCCCTCGATCGCTCCGGAGACGTGGTGGTGATCGAGCTGAAGCGCGACGACAGTGGCGCCGACGTCCAATGGCAAGCCATCAAGTACGCCTCATACTGGGCCAAGTTCGACTTCGAGCAGATCGTTGCACAGTACGCGCTCTACCTGGCACGCAACCAGCCGGATCTTGGCACGGCTTCGCCCGAGGAACGCACAGAATGGGCGCGCCAGAACATCCTGGACCACGTGGCTCCCCTGGAACCCGGGCGCATCAACACCCGCCAGCGCATCATTCTGGCTTCGCATCGCTTCGCCCGGGAGGCCGTCACCGCAGTTGAATGGCTGACCGAAAGGCACGGCCTCAAGATCAAGTGCATGGAAATCACACCCTTCCACGACGAGGACACGGGGCACTTCTATTTGCAGTCCAGCACGCTGCTGCCAGTCGAGGGAATCGAGGAATTGCTTGTGAAGCCGACGGACGTGGGCGCCGTGCCTTCACGAGGCGAGCCGCAAACCCGCCAGGGCCGCGACGACGACGAAGTGACCCGCTTCTGTCTGCGTCTGCGCGATGAACTGTTCGCCGATCCCCGGTTGAGCGCGGCCATGCGCCCGGCGCGCAGCAGCCGCTGGGCTGGCACGGATTACCGCTGGCGCTACTTCATGCTCTGGCACGAGACGGCTCCGTGGGCCAACTGGCAGTTCTGCTACCGACTCTGGCTCTTCAATGACCAACCAGGCAACGCGGGCAATCGCAACAAGTGTCTGGTGAGCTTCCAACTTGATTATTGGTACTTGAAGCAGATCGGCATGGCGGAGAGCGTCATCCAAAGATTGATGGACGACTTGCGCGGCCTATCCTCAAGCGAAGACTCCTTTGGGTTCCAGGAGTGGGAACAGGGCTTCGGTCTTATCCGCCTCCAGGACTACGACAAATCGCTGCCCGACTCTCTGCGCGAGGAGCTGCGCGAAGCGATGCTGTGGTTGATCCTGCACGCCCATGGACCGATTGCGGCAGCGATCCGACGCTTGGAGGCATGAGGGGCAGACAGGACCGGCCATGATCCGGCTCCGCTTCCGCAAGTCCTGTTCCCGCCAGTGAGGGAGGATGTCAAGATTGGGTGCCCACCCAAGGTGTCCTGCCCCCTGCACAAACGAAGGGCGCCCGCGGGGCGCCCTTGCAGCGTTGGCTGTCAGTTCGCGACGGCTACTTGCCACCCTTGATGGCGTCGTAGTTGGCCACGAACCAGGTGAAATCCTTGCCGCGGCCATAGAGGCGCTCGACGGTCTGGTTCAGGCTCACCTCGCCTTCCACCATGCGACGCACCAGCGCCATCTTGGCCTTGGACTCGCTGGACCAGGGCTTGCGCCCCTGGCCGCGGGCAGCGGTCGCCTTCAGGGTGGCGCGGGGCTTGCGCCAGCTGCGCTCCTTGCCGTCCTTGGTCTTGCCCTTGAGCTTGGCCGTGGCCTTCCAGTCCTGGTCCATGAAAGCGGCCAGTCGCCAGAAAGCAATGGCTTCCTTCTTGTTGTAGGTAACTGTGTCACCACCCTTCTTGAAGGTGACGCCTTCAACATCCTCGAGATGGAAGGCCTCAACGTTATCAAGGATGACGTGGCAGGCGGTGAAGAGCTGATCCTTGGCTTCTTTGATTGTCATGTCTAACTCCTTTCAGATAAAAACACTCTTGACGCAGCGAAAATGTCAGAACTAAAAGTCGTAGTTACAAGCCCTTCCCACGGTGGCCACAGACTCGCAAGAGAACTACCAAACACCTTGCCATCAAAGACAGTTCTACACAGTGAGTTTTTAATCAGTTAGAGAAGCTCTCAGGCATGATTTGTGAATAAGCTGGGCCTGCAAAAATTCCTGTTGCATAAAACACCTAACGCCAATGTCAGATCCTATGAATATTGCTTGGTCTACATCGCGCAAAACTTGAATGGATCCAGTTCTGTCGCTGCCCAACTCGACCAATGTAAATGAGTAGACGCCATGCCTGGTGATGAATCTTTGGTCCGTGATGTGGTGAACATGTCGCGGCGCAGCCTCATGATGTGAACTCAAAAACAAATTCAATTGTCCCAAAGGAGTTGTGCTTCAGCTTTGCCGACCCCTTCTTTCCGCCTGTCGCTACGGCGGCAAAACAGCATCAACGGTGGAAAGACACGCTACCAGTTTGTTCAAGCCGGCCCGCCGGCACGAGGAGGTGTTCCATGCACGGACTGCTTCGATTTGTTCATGCCAACCGCTTGGTCGGACTGACCATCCTGACCCTGGCGATGGCCGCCACGGCGCCCGCCCTTGAATCCATCACCCTGCGCAGTGGCAACGGGCCCATCGGGACGCTGGATCCCCTGGTCACGCACCTGCCGGGACCGGCCAACACCTACATGGCTCCCTTGAACGCGGCCGACTTCGCCGCCGCCCAGGCCGGGGCACCCGGTTTCATCATCGGGAATCACGGCGCCTGGATCGCCTCCCTCCCTGCCGACCCGGTGGCCCGCTACCTCTCCACCTCCTTTGGCGGGGCGGGCGAGGGCGGCAGCGCGCTCTACTGCCATCCCTTCACTGTCACCACTTCTCTTGTCGCCTCAGCCAGCCTCACCCTCTACTTCTCGGTGGACAACGTGCTGGGCGGCAACGGCAATGAAGGCGTCTACCTGAACGGCAGCCCCGTGCCGGGCACCACGGGCGGCAACTTCGGAGGCCAGCACGTCACCGGTCCGCACTCGGTGGGCCACCTGCTTCAGCCCGGACTCAACCACCTCTATGTGGTGGCCAATGATCTGGGCGGCCCCGGCGGCGTGATGTTCTCCGCCCAGCTGGAGATCGAGCCCGGCCAGGTGGTGGAGGCCCGCGAGACGGCCGCCTCCTTCCACCTGGGCGAGGCATGGCCCAACCCCTTCAACCCGGTGACCGTCATTCCCTTCGAACTGGACGAGACAAGTAGTCTGCGTCTCGTCGTCCATGATCTGGCCGGCCGCGAGGTGGCGGTCCTCCACGACGGCCTGGCCGCCCGCGGCGCCCATCGGGTGAGCTATGACGCGTCTGGGTTGCCCGCCGGCATCTACTTCTACACGCTGCAGACCGCGCTCTGGCATGAGACACGGAAATTGCTGTTGGTCAAATAGTTACAGCAGACTTTTTGCATCCTGCAAGCAGGACCCCGGCTGCGACCAGCGGCCGGGGTTTGCCTTGGTCGGATGCTGGTGCCTGGGACAGGCACCATGGGCACCGGCGCCTCACCCACACCTTTCAAACAAGATGTTCCCGACAACCCTCCCCGGCCCATGGTCGGATGACAACCAGCGGTGGTGGCCCCCTCTCCGTCGTCCGCCCCCTTCGCACCTTCCAAACTTCAGAAGTGCCTGACTCTTGCCGATGAGGTGGACCGGCCCCGCCCCTGTCCTGGTCGGGGCTGAAGCAAGGTCCCGGTTCCATCAGCATCGCGAGGTTTCCGATGGCTATGCGCATCAACCACAACATTCCCTCGCTGGCGGTTCAGCGAACCCTTTCCACCACGAACCTGGACATGTCCCAGGCCGTGGAGCGGCTGTCCAGCGGCCTGCGCATCAACAAGGCCTGGGACGATCCGGCCGGCCTCGCCGTCTCGGAGAAGTTCCGCGCCCAGATCGCCAGCATGGTGGAGGCCGAACGCAACGCCAACCAGGGAATCAACCTGCTGGCCACGGCGGAGGGCGCCATGGCGATCATGGACGACAAGCTGATCCGCATGAGGGCTTTGTCCGTGGAGGCGGCCAACGGAACCTTGACCAGCCTGGACCGCAGCTACCTGGACGTGGAGTTCCAGCAGTTGAAGAGCGAGATCACACGCGTGGCCCAGGTGACCAACTACAACGGGCTGACGCTGCTGGACGGCACCTACGCGGCGGGCGGCTCCGGCGGGGCCATTCAACTGCAGGTGGGGACCTACACCACCGACGACGTGGACACCTTGCGTTTCAATCTGGCCGAGCTGACCTCCAGCGCCCTGGGCCTGGACAGCGCCGCCCTGACGGACACGGCCGCGGCCCAAAGTGCCATCACCCTGCTGGACGACGCCATCAACACCAAGGACACGGAGCGCACCCGGGTGGGCGCCTTTGTGGAGCGTTTGCAATACACGGTCCAGAACCTGCAGGTCCAGCGGGAGAATTCCGTGGCCAGCGAATCCACCATCCGTGACGCCGACATGGCCGAGGAGATGTCGGCCTTCGTGCGCTCCCAGATCCTCATGCAGTCCGGCACGGCCATGCTGGCCCAGGCCAATCAGATCCCCCGGCTGGCCCTCAACCTGTTCTGATCTTCTGTCGGATTCGTCGACTCGCTCCTGGAGCCGGTCCGGTACGCCGGACCGGCTCCCACGCATCCGGCCCTGCCGGTTCCCTCCCATCACGCGGCTCCATCTGGTGACAGACAATTGGAGCCGTATCTTGTTGGCACACACAAGCTCCGGAAAGTGCCATGAAGATCCTGACCTTGATCCTGCCCCTGCCACTCGCGGTGCGCCTGCTCCTGGCAGCGCCGCCTGCCGGCCACGACCCTCCAGCCGGCCGCGACTACGACACGGGCATACTGATCGAAGGCAATGCCCTGGCCTGCTTCATCCCCAACGAGGGGCGCTTCGCCTACGACGTATCCAATCTTCGGGGGCGGTCGGATGGCTTGTATTACCCGAACAACTGGCCCTTCGACGACCGCACGGTCATCTACGACGCCGGCCTGTGGCTGGCCGGGATCAGGGAGGACGGCGACACGCTGGTCACCGTGGCGGAGTATTCCACGGAGTACGCCCCCGGGGGCTGGGGAAGCAATCCCGCGGGGTCCCAATGGCATGTCTACAGCGTCACGCAGGACCCCGCCACATGGAGTGACTGGCCGGCGGACCAGGGTGCGCCGTTGTCCGCCGATGGCCAGCACCCTTGGATCGCCGACCTGCCCGAGGCCACGCACATGCTCTTCACCGTCTTCAACGACGGCAATCCGGCCATCCACTACAACGACGCGGGCAGCACCGAGCCCCTGGGCGTAGAAGTACGGTTGACCAGCTGGTGCTCGGCCGAGCCCGGCGACGAACGCGAGATCTGGCTGCGCTGGGAGATGCTCAACCAGGGCGGACACGATTTCAGCCAGTTCATCGCCGCCGTGTGGATGGATCCGGACTTGGGCGGGGCCGGCGACGATCTCGTGGGCTGCGATCCACAACGATCCCTTGCCTACTGCTACAACGCCACCAACGCCGACTCGCGCTATGGCGATACTCCACCGGCGCTGGGCCTGGTCCTCGGCGCCGGCCTGTACGAGCCCTCGCCGGGGGATTCGGCCTGGCATGGGAACGCCTGGCATCCTGATGAGCGCAATCTCCCCGCCACCTCTTTTTCGTTCTACATCAACGGGCTCGATCCCCACCACCACTGGGAGTCCTTTTACACCATGGCGGGCTTGACCATGGACGGCGCTCCCCGTCCGGCAGGACCCTTCGACTTCACGGGTGATCCCGTGACGGGCACGGGTTTGCTGGACACCAATCCTGCCGACAAGCGCATGATGCTGGCCTGCGGTCCCGTGGCCTTCGCGCCGGGCCAGCGCCAGGAGCTGAATGCGGCAATCGCCGTGGGGCAGGGCCTGGATCGACTGAGCAGCCTGACCGACCTCCGACAGACGGCGCCCTGGCCATTGGACGCGGAGTACATGCCCTTCACCGCCGATCCCTTGCATTTCATCCATGTCGAGACCGGCCAGATCGGGACCCAGTCCCTAGTGCTGCACAACGGGAACCTGGGCACCTGGGAGGTGGACAGCATCGCCGTCAGTCATCCGTCCTTTCAATGGCTCACCAGCCTGCCCTTCACACTGCCGGGCGACGCCGTCTCCGAGCACCCGCTGAGTTTCACCGCGACATCGCCGGAGATGCAGACGGGGACGCTTCAGTTGTTCTCGTACGGGCGCCTGATACTCGAGGCCTACCTCAGCGCCAATGGGCCCTGGCTCTCCCTGGATCCCGTGGGCGACCTGGGGATATTGCCTCCCCAGGGCTATCATGGAGATCTGACCATCAGCAACATTGGCACGACGCAGGCCATGTTGGAGAGTTTCCACCCCGGCGACGGCATCGAGGTCAGTTGGGAGAACGGCCTGGATCCGATCCCGCCCGGCGCCTCCATTGCGTGCCCGATCAGCATCTCGTCGCAAACGAGCGGCGAGCATGAAAGCACGCTGGGTATCTTGGGCAACATGGCCCGCTTTCAATTCTTCGACTATGCCTGGAACCAACCAGAGGTCCAGATCTGGCGCGTGGACTACCTGACGGCGGATGGCGGCCCCAGTCCGCTGGCCGGGTGCAACTTCGGCGGCGCCTTCTTCGGTGGTGGCGTCGACGTCGGCCACAGTTTCTTCGGCAGCACGCTGCCCATGCTGCAGGCTGCGCCCGAGTTGTATCACGACATCACCCTCCAATTCTCGGAGGACGAGGACGATTGGAGTGCGGCCGCCACCTACCTTCGTCCCGGTTACGCCTTCAACGGCATCGGTCATTTCCCGGGCCAGGCCTGGCACTTCCAGGAGGGACACGCCCCGCGCCGCTTGAATGTCAGCTTCGTCGAAAACGAGGCCGACCTTCCCGACGGAGTCTGGAATCCCCGCGACGACGCCCTGGGAGGGCGCGAGTATCTCTTCATCATGGGGAGCGACTACAACGGTGGGGTGGACTACGACGACGACGCCAACTGGGCTCCCGGCGCCGACGTGCTGTGGGCATGCTGGCTGCGCCGCGTCGGCGAGACGGGACCGGCGGAAGGGGATCTGATGCGCTTCACCATGGAAATCGGCAGCGAAGTGGCGAATCCTGTGGCCTCGCCGCAGCCCCGCGCCCTGTCGATCACGGGCCTCCAGCCCAATCCCTTCAACCCGGTGACGACCTTGGGTTTCCACTTGGAACGGCCGGTGGCCTCCCTGCGCCTGGAATTGTTCAATCTGCTCGGGCAGAGGGTTCGGATGCTGGAGCTGGGCGGCTTGGCGTCGGGAGATCACCGGCGCGTGATCCGGGGCGATGACCTGGCCTCGGGTCTCTACCTCCTGCGATTGAGCACGCCGCTCGAGCAGGAGATGCGCCGGATCCTGCTGTTGAAATGAGCCCCCATTCCGGAGCGCATCCCTGACAACACGGATGGCGAAAGCCCCCGTCACCGGCCGGTGACGGGGGCTTTCGATCGATGGGAAATCAGTCTAGAAGTCGAAGCGGATGGTGTACCACTGCGAGGCGTCGAAGTGGTCGTTGGGGTTGTAGCTCCAGTCGATGTACATGTTGTTCTCGCCCAGGTCCAGCATGAAGCCCAGTCCCGCCGCCCAGGTGTAGAGGAAATCCTGGTCGTCGGCCACGTCGGCCGCCATCACGTAACCCACCCTCCCGAAGAGCTGGTTGAGGAAGGAGTACTCGGCGCCGAAGCGGTACTCGTCCGAGCTGTGGTGGTTGGACTGGTAGGTGCCGTGGAAGGCCAGACGGTTGAGCGGGTCCTCCAGCGCGGCGTAGGTGACGCCGAACTGGAAGCTGGAGGGCAGCTCGAAGGGCTGGTAGATGGGCTTGCCCACCCGGTGGGCGGCGCCGTGCTCGTCCGTGTCATAGATGACGCGCTGCTCCCCGCCGTAGCCGTCGTAGCTCATGTCCGGCCCAAAGTTCTTCAGCACCACGCCGAAGTTGAGGCCCTTCATGGGCGTGACCACCTGGACGCCGAAGTCCAGGGCGTAGCCCTTGGCGCTCATGTCCTTGATCTTCTCGGAGAGCAGGTTGAGGCTGGTTCCCAGGCTGACGCGATCCGTCATCTGCTTGGCCCAGCCGAAGGTGACGATGGAGAACTTGGGCTGGATCACCTCGCCCGTGCCCTGGGGCATGTCCTCCGTCGTGACGATGAGATCGCCTACGTTGAGCACGCGCGCGGCGATGCCGAAGGCGCCCTTCTCCCCGAAGTTGTGCCCGGCCGAGAACTGGACCATGTCCATGTCGGCCCAGTACTTGAAGTTGCCGAATGAGGCCTGGGTGCTCGTCATGGCGGCCAGTCCGCCGGGGTTCCAGAAAATGGCCTCGACCCCGCCCACATCGCCGATGTTGGACCCGGACAAGGCCGTCATGCGCGCCCCCACCGGAATGCGCAGCTCCTGCGCGCCGGCCGTGCCGACGGCGGTCACCTCCGCATGGCCGAGGGTGGCGATCAAAGCGCCCGCGAGGACGCCAAAACAGGTCGTTCGCATAGCAGATCCTCCCACGCTTTGATCAATACTCCTTGAGCCGCTCTTCCTCGAGCATGACGGCCAGCTTGCCGAAGCTGTCGCCCTGTCCCGGGGCCTCCACGTAGTAGACGTAGACGCCGCTGGCGACGTAGACGCCGTACTCGTTCTTCAGGTCCCAGGCGATCTCATGGCTGGTGTTGGCGGCCTTCTGGAGCGTCTTCACGTGATCGCCGGCGATGTTGAACAACTTGATCGTCGCCACATCCGGCAGGTTGGTGAACTTGACCACCTTGACGTCGGACTTGGTCTCATAGGCGCTATGGCCGTAGTAGGGGTTGGGCACCGCCCGCACCTCGGCCAGGGCCGCCGTCCCCGTGGAGCGGCCCACGCCCGTGGTCGTGAACGTGAACTGGTCGGCGGGCGAGTTCACATAGTTGGGGATGAAGGTGAAGGCACCGGGGTTGGAGACCAGCATCTCGGCGAAGGTGGTGGCGTTGCCGCGCAGGACTGGCCACCAGGCCCATTGCACGTCCGCCGCCGGACCCCAGTTGGCGTCGTCGTCGTAGTCCACCCCTCCGTTGTAGTCGCTGTTCATGACAAAGAGGTAATGGCGGCCGCCCAGTTCGAAATCGTCCGGGTTCCAGAGTCCGTCCGCGATGGCCGCGTTCTCCACGAAGCAGATGTTGAGGCGGCGGGGCGGATCGGCGTCCATGTCCCAGGCGCTGCCGGGGAACTGGCCGATGCCTTGCATGGCATAGCCCGGCCGGTGGTAGACGGCACAGTTGGACCAGTCCGCCACGTTGGGTGTCAGACGCACCTCCACGGTGTGGTAGTCGGCCGGCTGCAGGGTGCTGCCGAAGAAATGCAGGCCCAGTGACAAGCCGCCGAAGAGGAGCTCGCCGCCCCAGTTGACGCCGGTCAGCCAGCGGGCCGCGCCCCCTTCCCCCGTCCACAGGTAATCGGCGCCGACCAGGGGTGGTCCCAGCACCGTCACCAGCATGCCGTCCACCACCGGGAAGCCGATGGGATGCAGTTCGAAGTCGGGATAGGCCACGCCTCCCGCCTCTGGATCCAGGGTCTGGGCGCGTCCGCGGGCGCGCGCCGCCGTCGTGTCGGAGATGCGCCACCAGGTCTCGGTCCAGAGGTCCAGCGTGTCGCCGTTGGCGGGATCCACCTCCACCAGCGTCGTGTCATAGAAGCCCACGTTGTAGGTCATGTTGCGCAGGAGCGCCTCGTTGATGGGGTTGATCAGGACGAGGCCGTCGGAGCCGCCCGCCACGTGCTGGGCCGTGTCCGGCACCGCCACCGTGCGCCAGTCGCTGCCGCCGGCGCCGCGGTTGGGCGTGACGATCACCACGGACTTGGAGGACTCCAGGTTGTTGGGCGTCTCGTCGGGATTGTAGCTGTAGGCGCTGACGCCGAAGTAGTAGGGATGGTTGTTGACCAGGCCCGGGTTGCCCGCCCAGGTGAAGGCGTCGCTGGTGATCTCGATGTGGCGCAGGATGCCCGAATCCGTGCCGAACTGCAGCGGCTGGCTGTAGATCTCGCCGGTGGCCGGGTCGAAGGCGTCGTCGAAGATGGTGGCGATGCCGTCGATGATGTCGTAGGTGGCGATGCGTTGCCACGGACCGGCCGCCGTGCGCCCCTGGTAGACGTTGTAGCCCTGGAAGGGGTAGTCGCCGGGATCAGCCTCGGCGGCGCCGCCCCAGGTGAGGGTCACTTTGCGGTCCAGTTCCGCGGCTGTCACGGCCGGAATGGCCGGCGGCGCCGGCACCACGAAGTTCGCCTCGAAGGCGGACTGGGCAAAGGTGTCCACGAAGCGCAGGAAGGTGATCGAACTCAAGCGGTTGGTGCCCTGGGCCACCAGCACGGCGGCCACCACCTCCACCGTGTCGCCCGGCATCAGCCGGAAGGGCCCGGCCGACATCATGAAGCGGCGGTCGGCGGGGTCGGTGTCGATCTCACCCGTGCCCGTCACCGGGTCGCCCGGCAATTGGAAGGTGGTGCCATTGGCCAGTGGCGTGCCGTCGATGTTGAGTCCCCGCATGTAGTTGTAGCTGTCGAGGAAGGAGTGGGGGTCCGTGCCGTTGATGTACTTGTTGAAGGAGGTCATGGGCAGGAACTCCGGCACATCGCCCGAGTTGGGCGGCCACTCGATGCCGTAGCTGTTGCGCGGACCCTGGAAGAAGTCGAAGCCCGTGGCGGGCGGGGTGCTGCCGTAGGCCTTGTCCTGGTTGTTGGCGTTGTAGCAGAAGCCCAGGCCGATCTCCGGATCGCAGCCCACGTAGTCGTCGCCGGCGCTGCCCAGGTCGGGGTCGCTCCAGAGGGAGACATAGGCCTCCTCCAGGGGCAGGGCGGGCTGGCCCGCGGCGGCCGGATCGTAGATCAGCACGTATTTCATGAAGATGACGTTGCCCAGGGCGTCGCTGCGGTCGAAGGCGAAGGTGGTCTGCCGCACCTCGATCCCGATGGGCGCCGTGGCGCCGGCGTCGTTGCCGTGCACGGCGGCGTCGCCGTCGTTGAAGACGGTGAAGGTCATCTGGTCGGCGCCCAGCTCGTTGATCCAGGGGGTGCCGTCCCCGCCCAGAGGCGCGCCCTGCGTCACCGGCCATTGGGTGTAGTCGTCCGCCGAGAGCGGGATCATGTCCTCGTGGTCGCCGGGATTGCGCACCATGAAGCCGTCGGCCACCTTGGCCAAGTGGTTCTTGTAGACCTTGTAGACGCGGTTCTCCGGGGCGCTGGGATTGCTGCCCAGCCGTCCGGGCACGTACTCCTGGCTATACTCGGCCACCGTGACGAGGGTGTCCGCGCCGCGGATGCCGCCCAGCCAGAGGCCGGCGTCGTAGATCACCGACTTGTCGGAGAGGGGATAATTGTTGGGGAAGTAAAGTCCATCCGACTTGCCACGGATGTTGGACTTGTCATAGGCAAAGACGCCCACGTTGGTGACGAACATGTCGAGCTGGTTGGCGTCGATCGTGATCGTCGTCGACGTGACGTCCGTTCCAGGTGAGACCTTGCCGACCACCTGCCGACGCTCGGCGTGCGCGGGAAGGGCGCAGACGCAGGCCAGCAGGATGGACAGGGCCCCGGTCGTCGTGATTCGCTTCATCTATCGACTCCTTGCTTAGCCTAGTAGTTGACCGTCAGGCCCACTTGCAGCATGCGCGGCACGTTCCAGTTGTTGGGATCGTCCTCGCGCAGCCGGTACAAGCCCTCGCCGTCCACGCCCTGGGCGGCCATGCCGGCCATCCAGGCCTGGCCCTCGCTCGTCTCCAGCCAGTAGGTCGTCCCGGCGTCGCCCGAGGACTCCCACACGCTGACGAAGTTCTCCGCGTCCAGGACGTTGATCACGTTGAGGAAGACTCCCAGGTCGACGGGACCCGTCTTGAAGGTGCGGGTGAAGCGGAAGTCGAGCTGGTAGCTCCAGTCGATGTTGGCGGCGTTGACCGCGCGCTCGTTCTCCGGGAAGTTGGCGCCCAGGGTGATCTCGTTGTAGACCTTCTTCTTGGTGTAGGGCCGTCCGGAGGCGACATCCAGGTTG
Source organism: bacterium (assembly GCA_030685015.1). Classification (NCBI taxonomy): domain Bacteria; species bacterium. The sequence continues at coordinate 72,910 of JAUXWS010000028.1, read as the reverse complement.
AAGCCGAAGGTGCTGCGCTCGAGCAGGGGCCAGCCCATCAGGCGCGGACCGTCGCCGGCGGCGAACTCGTAGAGGATGACGCCGCTGAGGTGATGGCGGCGGTCGTAGACCAGCGGGTTGGTGAACTTGGGCGGGTCGCTGCCCGTCCAGGCCACGCGGTCGTTGCCGTTGTTGGAGGAGCCGGTGCCGTTGGCCCAGGAGATGGTGTAGTTGACGGCCCCGGAGAAGCGCTTGTAGGGCTTGAGCCGGAACTCCACCTCCAGGCCCTTGGTGATGGCGCGGTCCATGTTGAAGTAGGTGCTGTAGGTGGATGGCACGGCCGGCAGATTGAGCACGTTGGCGTAGTCGCGGATGGACTTGTAGTAGGCCGTGAAGGCCAGGGCCGTGTAATCCCCCATGCCGTGGTCGATGCCGAACTCGTAGCTGGTGGTCTTGGTCGGCTCCAGGTTGGGGTTGCCCAGGATGGTGTGGTAGCCGCCGTACTTCGACATGCGCTCGAAGTAGGAGTAATCCACGTAGTAGGAGTAGAAGGACGGGAATTGCGTGTAGCGCCCGTAGTTGAAGTGGAAGGTGGTCACCTCGCTCACCGGGAAGCTGACGCCCAGGCGCGGGCTCCAGATGTGGAAGGCCTCCACGTCCTCCGTGTCGTCGCCGAAGACCAGCTCCTGGTCGGCGCCCAGGGGGGCGGCCGGGTTCTTGAAGCGCTGGGCGTCGGGATCCAGGTAGTCCCAGCGCAGGCCCAGGTCGAAGCGGATGCCGTAGTCGAGGCGGATCTTGTCCTGCACGTAGTAACCCATGGTCACGGGCTGGGGCGGAGCCATGATGTAGTTGGCGTCCCCCGAGTCGGGGCCGGTGGTCAGGGAGCCGCGGCCATCATGCTCGTTGCCCAGCTCGTCGTAGCCGAAGTTGTTCAGGTCGAACCAGGGGGCATCGCTGATCACGGCGTTGGGGAAACCGTGCTCATAGTAGCGCAGGGTGTAGAGCTGCACGTCGAAGCCGCTGCGCAGGTCGTGGTCGAAGCCGATCAGCTTCTGCACGTCCGCCCGCAGGCCCACGTACTCCGTCTGGCGCTTCATGAAGTTGCGGAACATGCGGCCCGGCTGCCAGAAGAGCGAGGTGGGGTCGTAGGTGGCCATGCTGTTCGTGCCGTAGGCCATGATGTCATCGCGGAAGACGTTGTCCCCGCGGAAGCGCTTGATCTTCGTGTAGCTGGCGGTCAGCGTGTAGTTGAGGTCCGCCGCCACGGCGTGGTTGAAGCGCCCGTAGAAGGACAGGTTCTCATCGTGGTACCAGGGCATGTGGTCCAGGTTGAAGAGGTAGGCGTGGCGGTACTCGTTCCACTCCTCGTCGCTGTAGAGCAGGCCCAGGTCCAGGCGCATCTTGTCCGTCAGCCGGTTGGTCAGCTTGAGGGCGGCGGCGTCCCACACGGTGCCGTTCATCTCCTTGGCGCCCTTGTCGACGTAGGAGGGGCCGCGGTCGCCGTAGTCGCCGTGCTCATAGGCCAGGAAAAAGCGATAGGCCGTGTTGCCCGGCACGATGGGCCCGCCCAGACTGACGCCGTACTTGGTCTGGTCGAAGCGGTTGTCCTCGGGGCTGATGGCGTCGCTGGTCAGTTCGGCGCCCACCTGGTAGCGCTCGCCGCCCGTCTTGGTGGTCCAGTTCACCACGCCCGACATGAAGCGGCCGTACTCCGCGGAGAAGTTGCCCTTGTGGAAGGCGAACTCGTCCCAGGCCAGGTCGGGCACGCGGAATGTGACGAAGCCCGAGTAGGGATCGTTGAGCATCACGCCGTCCACGTTGAAGAGCACCTCGTCCTCGCGCGAGCCACGCACGGAGATGCGCGGCCCGTTGGTGTTCTCGTTGTAGTAGCGGCCGGCGTTGCTGCTGTTGTAATTATAGGTCTGCACGCCGGACTGGATCTTGATGATCTCGTTGTAGCCCCGCACGGGCAGCTGCTGCAGCTGGGCCGCCTCCGTGATCTGCACGCTGGAGGTCTTGTCCAGCTCGATGAGCGGACGCTCGGCGAAGATGGTCACCTCCTCGCCCTGGATCATCGTCTCCTCCAGCGCCACGTCCTGGCTCTTGAGCAGGTCGGCGCTGATGCGGAGATCCGTCAGCGTGGTCGCCTTGTACCCCACCGCCGTGATGCGCAGGTCGTAGGTGCCCGCCGGGATGTTGGCCATGTAGTACACGCCGTTGATGTCGGTGGCCGCCCCCATCGTCGTTCCTTCAAGCACGACGTTGGCTCCCACCACCGGGTTGCCGTCGCCCACCCTGCTGACCGTGCCCTTCAAGCTGCCCGTGGTGCCGGCCAGCGCCAGGCCAGGAAGCAGAAGGAGCCAGCATCCGATTGCAGTCAAGCATCGTTTCATGCCGAACCTCCCCTTATCCATGGATTGAGATGCATGTGCGCGGAATCCATCCGGCCGATGCGGATGGCGATGGAAACCCAGGTTGTGGACCAATTCCTTGTGTGACGAGCCAAAGCCGCCGCGGGCCGCTGCCTTGTTGCTCGGGCAAACTACATCGGACAACGAGCCATGTCAAGGGCTAATTGGTTTGCAGCGACTGCGAGCTTTGCTTGACTGGAAAAAACACGGCTGGTGTCGGGCACATTGCCTGACACCGGCGCCTTAGACATGTGGGGAAGAGGGCAAGAGGACGTCGCGGGGTTGGCGCCGCGAGCGCTCACGGGGCGTCGATCTCCTCCGGGCCGCCCCGCTCGCGTTCCAGGTAGCGGTAGATGGAGCGGCGCGAGATGTCGAGATAGGCGGCGGCCTTGTCCACGTCGCCGTCGAAGTGCTGCAGGGCCTGGTGGATGGCCTGCACGGCGGCCTGCTCCTGGATGCGCTTGAGCGGCGCCGGGCCACTGCTGAAGTCCAGGGTCCAGGAAGTCCCCGCCAGGAAGTCGACGGCCAGCCCCTTGTCGCCCGCGGCTCGCTGAAGCGCGGCGAGTCGCTCCGCCTCCAGGCGGCGGCGGGCCCGCTCCACCTCCTCGACGCCGACCGGCTGCACGGCCTCATGCCAGGCGTGGTCCACCAGGTTGAACAACTCGCGCACATTGCCCGGATAATCGAGGGTCTCGAGCAGGCGCTCGGCGGGCTCGTCCAGTTGCTTCCAGCCGCTGCCGTCCTGCAGGTTGAGCTGGCGGATGCGGTGGCGGGCCAGATAGCGGATGTCCTCGCGACGCTCGCGCAGGGGCGGCACTGTGATCTCCAGCCGGCGCAGGCGCTGGTGCAGGTCCTCGCGGAAGGCGGGGTCACCCGCCAGGCCGCGATTGGTGGCGGCCAGGATGCGGGCCCGGCTGCGCAGGATCTTGTCGCTGCCCAGGCGGCGGAACTCGCCGTTCTCGAGGAAGCGCAGGAGCTTGGCCTGCACGGCCAGCGGCAGCTCGCCCACTTCGTCAAGGAAGAGGGTGCCGCCGCCCGCCAGCTCGATGAGGCCGGGCTGGTCCTTGCCGGCGCCGGTGAAGGCGCCCGCCACATGGCCGAAGAGCTGGCTCTCGAAGACGCTCTCGGGCACGGCGGCGCAGTTGACGGGGATGAAGGGCGCGGCGGCGCGGTCCCCGGCGTCGTGGAGGGCCTGGGCCACCAGTTCCTTGCCTGTGCCGCTCTCCCCCTGGATGAAGACGGGCGAGGTGGAGCGGGCGAAGCGCTCGATGCGGTCGCGCAGGGCGCTGATCACGGGCGTGATGCCGATGATGCCGAAGCGGGAGGGGACGAGGACGCGATTATGGATGTCCGAACGTCTTATCACCTCACTGCAAGTCTTAATCAAGATATCGGACATGAAAATTCTTACTGACAGCATAGACTCTAGTATTCTCTTCGCAGTTGCCACAGAACTGTCATCTAAATTCCCGGAGTGAATCATTACCGACAATCTCATGTAGTCAAGCAGTACTAATTGATTTGAGCTCGTGAAAAGGCGCTCTGACACGTTCAATACTTCTTTCATTCTAGGAATGTCAGCAGCCTTATTGTAATGATCAAAAACTATTGATACAATATTCGCACTTATGGCTCCATTCTCTTTCAATGTATTGTAGAAAGTCAATAAATCATTGGCTCTATTTTGCTTATTCAAAACAATTGCAGCAATTGTTTGATAGTGCTTTCTTTCTCTTTCGGAACTAATTCTTTCATAAATATTAATTATATCCTTTGTTTCCAAAAATTCTACTTTTAATAGATCGTACCAGCCTTCTGGTCGTAAGTAGCTTTCCGCGCATAAAATACCATATTCCTCATTACATTCTCTTGCAAAATCAACGTCATATTTGAATAACGCCGCTGTAATTAGATTCATACAAGATTTAATTCTTATTTCATCACTTGTATTTTTGCAATCAATAATTGATCTTAGTATTGGCATCGCAGAGTCAATATTACCACTTTTAAAGAATGCCATAGCTTTGATGAAAACCAACTCCGACCTTTTATCATCAGTAACAATTTCGATATCAGTATCAATTTCCTTTATACAATCATCATACATGCCGTTTTTGTATAGAATTACAGACCTATACAATTCGATTTTTAAGTTGTTACTTTTCATCTCTCTATTCCCCATGATCCAATATTAGCCGTAATTCTATAAAAAACGCCTCCACTGTAATTTGCACTTAGCGAAACAGAATGCCCTGGGTTAAATTCATAAAAGCTCACAAATCCATTGTACGGCTGATAAGAAACGTAAATCCTATATTTGCTTATTACACAAGGAATAGGAGTTCCAACGCAACTTGATCGATTTGGTAACACAATATCCACTAAATCTTCATCGTCAATCAGAGGAGGAAGTGCCGCCTTCAAGGGATGCGCCGGCGCTCCCGGATCCACTCCGTTGCGCTGCCACAAACCGATGAGCTTTTCCGGGTGGGAGAGGTGGGCGTTGCCCAGGTCCATGGCCAGGGGACTGACGTTCTCCACGTGGGCATGGCGGCAGTCCACCAGATCCACGTCGTCCAGCAGAAGCGGCGGCTGGGCGGCGGCGCCCACCCGGATGTCCCACTCGTTGCCCTGGAAGAGGCAGTCCTCCAACTGGACCAGGCTGCCTTGACCGATGCGCAGGGCCGTGATGTTGGTGAGGAACAAGGTTCCCTGGATGAGCACCGTATCCACGCTGTCCAGGGCGAGGCCGGTCTCCGCCACGCAAATGTTGACATCCTGCAGCGTCAGGCGCGAGGCGGGATGGGTGCTCTGGATGTTCTGCTCCGTCGCGGCCAGCGTCACCTGGGTGAGGTTGGCCTCGCCCCCCGCCAGCACGATGGCCTGTTCGGCACCCTCGATCCAGCTGTCGATCAGGTTGAGGACCTGCCCCTCGTGCACCACCAGGGGCAGGCCGGGGGGCGTGCGTCCGGCGTCGGGGACCAGGCGGCACCCGTCCAGGGTCAAGGTGCCGCCCTGCCAGTCCACGTTGCCCAGATTGACGTGGGGATGGTCGGGGCTGCCCGTGACGCGGCCCTCGTCCCCCGCCTGGAGGACCAGCCGATTGTCGTCCAGCCAGTGGGCCGACACCTCCCACACAGCGGCGCGGCCGGCCAGGGCTGAGACCAGCACGGTCACGGCGCTCAGATGCAGGCTGAGGCGCATGAGTCACTCCCGGCGTTTGAACATGCTGTCCGGCAGGTGGGACGCGTGGGGGGAGCTTAGTACAGAGCCTGACGGGAGGCAAGGAAAAAGTGCGCCATGGGACGCATGTGTCACGCGGGCTGGACAACCCTGGCACATGGCACGGTGAAGGGCCAGCCGCTTGGCATCATGAGTTCGATAGCGATAGCGATAGCGAACTCTGGGGTATCAGAACTGGTTGAAGGTCTCCGCGATGATGCCCAGGGCCTCCTCCATCTGCGCCTCCGTGATGACCAGGGGCGGGGCGAAGCGGATGATGTGTTGGTGGGTGGGCTTGGCCAGCAGGCCTCTCTCCTTCATGGCCACGCAGATGTCCCAGGCCGTCTTGCCGCCCTGGGGCGTCACCACCACGGCGTTGAGCAGACCCTTGCCCCGCACCGTGCCCACCATCGGGTGGCCGAGGGCGGCCAGGCGCTGCCGGAAGACGCGGCCCAGCCGCTCGGCGTTCTCGGCCAGCTTCTCATCGCGCACCACCTCCAGGGCGGCCATGGCCACCTTGCAGGCGAGGGGATTGCCGCCGAAGGTGGAGCCGTGTTCGCCGGGCCGGATGCAGAGCATGATCTCGGCGTCCGCCAGCACGGCGGAGACGGGCAGGATGCCGCCGGACAGAGCCTTCCCCAGGATGAGGAGGTCGGGCCGCACGCCTTCATGGTCGCAGCAGAGTAGGCGCCCGGTGCGGGCGATGCCGGTTTGCACCTCGTCGGCGATGAAGAGCACCTGGTGGCTCGTGCAGATCTCCCGCACACCCTTCAGGTAGCCCTCGTCGGGCACAAAGACGCCGGCCTCGCCCTGGATGGGCTCCACCAGGAAGGCGCAGACGGTGGGATCCGCCGCCGCCGCCTCAAGGGCGGCCAGGTCGTTGTAGGGGATCTTGAGGAAGCCCGGCATGAAGGGGCCGAAGCCGGTGGTGCAGTCCGGATCCGTGCTGGCGCTGATGATGGCCATGGTGCGGCCGTGGAAGTTGCCCTCGCAGACGATGATCCTCGCCTGGTCCGCCGGGATCCCCTTCTTCATGTAGCCCCATTTCCGGGCCAGCTTGCAGGCTGTCTCGTCCCCCTCCACCCCTGTGTTCATGGGCAGGACCATGCCGTAGCCGAAATAGTCCGTGACGAAGCGTTCGTAGTCCCCCAGGACGTTGTTGAAGAAGGCCCGGCTGGTCAGCGTCAGGAGGCGGGCCTGGTCGATCAGGGCCTGCACGATGCGGGGATGGCAGTGCCCCTGGTTGACGGCGCTGTAGGCGGAGAGGAAATCGAAGTAGCGCCGACCCTCCGGATCCCACAGAAAGACGCCCTCGCCCTTGGCCAGGACCACGGGCAGGGGGTGGTAGTTGTGGGCGCCGTGGCGCTCCTCCAGGTCCATGGCCAGTTGGGAGGAAATGCTCCCGTGCACAAGCGTGCCCATATGATGGATGCCTCCAGGTTGTGAAAACAAGTTCAACCGGCGCCCAACGTGGAGAATGGCCGCCGATGAGGCCATTCCGGGCGGGAAGGGGCCCGTCCATCATGGAGATGAACCGCGGCGGCTTGGAATCGACCGCCTCCTCCTCTACTTTGGCCGGTTGCCTGCGCGACATGATCCAGATGAGGGCAGGGTGGATCAGTCCACCCCGCCGTCCGGTCGGATCCAGATAATGAGAGTGCTGCATGCTGGGATTCCTGAAGAACATCTTTGGCGGCAAGACCGATCGCCGCGCCCATACCATGGCCAAGTTCCAGACGGATGTGGACCGCATCAACGAGATCTTCGCCGGACTGGCCGCGCTGAGCGACGAGGAGGTAAAGGGCAAGACCGCCGAGTTCCGCCAGCGCATCAAGGCGGGCGAGAGCACGGACGACCTCCTGCATGAGACCTACGCCGTGGTCAAGGAGGCCTGCCGCCGCTGCCTGGGCACCCAGTACACGGTGACGGGCAAGACAGTCGCCTGGGACATGGTGCCCTACGACGTGCAGTTGATCGGCGCCATCAGCCTGCACCGGGGCGGCATCTCGGAGATGGCCACGGGCGAGGGCAAGACCCTGGTCGCCACCATGCCCCTCTACCTCAACGCCCTGACCGGGCGCGGGGCGCATCTGGTGACGGTGAACGACTACCTGGCCCAGCGCGACAGCGAGTGGATGGGACTGATCTACCGCTGGCTGGGGCTGAGCGTGGGCGTCATCCTCAACGGCCAGCACCCGGAGGTGCGCAAGCAGATGTACCAGTGCGACATCTGCTACGGCACCAACAACGAGATGGGCTTCGACTACCTGCGCGACAACATGGTCCTCCACGTGGAGGACCGCGTCCAGCGGGATTTCAACTTCGCCATCGTGGACGAGGTGGACTCCGTCCTCATCGACGAGGCGCGCACGCCGCTCATCATCGCCGGGCCGGTGGAGAAATCCACCCACAAGTTCGTCGAGCTGAAGGAGCCGGTGCGCCGCCTGGTGGACGACCAGGTGCGACAGACGCGCGGACTGATCAGCGAGGCCACCGGGCTGTGGAAGAGCGAGAAGGAGGAGGACCGCTACGAGGCGGGGCTGCGCCTGCTGCTCGCCCAGCGCAGCGCACCCAAGCTGCCCGAGTTCCTCGAGATCGTGAAGGAGGAGGGCGTCAAGCGCAAGATCACGCAGGTGGAGAACGATTACATGCGCGAGAAGCGCCTGCACGAGCTGGACAACGAGCTCCTCTTCTCCATCGACGAGCGCGCCCACAGCATCGACCTGCAGGAGAAGGGCCGCCACAAGTTGGCCATGGTCACCTCCCAGGGCGAGGAGATGTTCGTCATCCCCGACCTCTCCACCGAGCTGGTCAAGATCGACGAAGACCCCGGACTGGGCGAGGAGGAGCGCCTGCGCGCCGTGGATGAGTTGAACCGCGTCTTCGGCGACCGCAGCGAGCGCATCCACAACATCAGCCAGCTGCTGCGCGCCTACACGCTCTACGAGAAGGACGTGGAGTACGTGGTGCAGGACGGCAAAGTCCAGATCGTGGACGAGTTCACGGGCCGCATCATGCACGGCCGCCGTTTCTCGGACGGCCTGCACCAGGCGCTGGAGGCCAAGGAGGACGTCAACATCGAGCGCGAGACCCAGACCGTCGCCTCGATCACCCTCCAGAACTACTTCCGCATGTATGAGAAGCTGGCCGGCATGACGGGCACGGCCGCCACCGAGGCCAACGAGTTCTGGGCCATCTACAAGCTGGACGTGGTGGAGATCCCCACCAACCGGCCCATCATCCGCGACGACCAGGACGACCTCATCTACCGCACCAAGCGGGAGAAGTACCAGGCCATCGTCGCGCGCATCACCTCCCTGCATCAGGAGGGCCGGCCCGTCCTGGTGGGGACGATCAGCGTGGAGGTGTCGGAGATCCTCTCCGACCTGCTGCGCAAGGCGAAAGTCCCCCACAACGTGCTCAACGCCAAGCAGCACCGGCGCGAGGCGGAGATCATCGCCAACGCCGGGCAGGCGGGCGCCGTCACCATCGCCACCAACATGGCCGGTCGCGGCACGGACATCAAGCTGGGCGAGGGCGTGGTCCGCACCGACGAGGCGGGCCACAAGACGGGCGGCCTCTTCATCCTTGGCACCGAGCGCCATGAAAGCCGGCGCATCGATCTCCAGCTGCGCGGGCGTGCCGGCCGCCAGGGCGACCCCGGCGACTCCGTCTTCTACCTGAGCCTGGAAGACGACCTGATGCGCCTCTTCGGCAGCGACCGCATCGCCGGCGTGATGGACCGCCTGGGCATCCAGGAGGGGGAGGTGATCAGCCACAAGATGATCTCCAACTCCATCAGCAAGGCGCAGAAACGGGTGGAGGAGCAGAACTTCGCCATCCGCAAGCACCTGCTCGAATACGACGACGTGATGAACGTGCAGCGCAACACGGTTTACGCCCGCCGGTCCAGCGCCCTGCTGGGTGAGGACCAGTCCCTCGTCATGGAGGAGATGATCGACGACGTGGTGGACAGCATCCTCGACAAGCACTGCCAGCCCGTCCATCAGCCCGACGACTGGAGCTGGGTGGCCCTGCGCCAGGACCTGCTGCGCATCCTCCTCATCAACTTGCAGGTGACGGAGGAGCAGCAGGCCTCGACCACCTTCGACGGCCTGCGCGAGACGCTGTGCCGCATGGGTCGGGAAACCTACGCGCGCAAGCGGGAGCTGATCGGCGAGGAGTTGATGCCCCGCCTGGAGCGCTTCGCCCTGATCACGGCCATCGACCGCCGCTGGAAGCAGCATCTGGCCGAGATGGACGAACTGAAGGCGGGCATCGGCTTCCAGGCCTACGCCCAGAAGAACCCCCTGGTGGAGTACAAGAAGCAGGGCCTGGAGATGTTCAACGACATGCTCCTGGGCACCTACGAGGACACGCTGCAGCTCATCACCCGGGCCAACGTGGAGATCCGGGCCGAGGACACCGAGTTCCGCGGGCGCGGGGTGGAGGGGGCCGAAGCCCACCACCAGGAGGCCGGACTGCTGCAGAGCGGCGGCGCCATGGCGCCGAAAACGACCTCCCGCGAGGAGCGCGAGGCGGCCCGCGTGAAGAAGGAGCCGGTGAAGCGGGAGGGGCCACGCATCGGGCGCAATGACCCGTGCCCCTGCGGCAGCGGGAAGAAGTACAAGCAATGCCACGGCAAGGATGAATGAGGCCCCGTAGGGACACGATGCATCGTGTCCCTACGGCCCGCCCAGCTTGACTCCCCAGTGACCGGACGCTATACTGTGCGCCTTGCAGGCCATCCTAGCTCAGTTGGTAGAGCAGCGCATTCGTAATGCGCAGGTCGGGAGTTCGAGTCTCCCGGATGGCTTCTCACATCAAGGGGATCGTCGCCAGGCGGTCCCTTTCGTGTCTCCTCCCGCCGGGCTCATCCCTCCCCCGGCGCCAACCGGCCTTGCCACTGGCGTGACGTGTCGCCAGCGACCGGGCGGGGTGCAGGGCCACAGATCCCATCTCCTCTCCCGGCGTTCGGCGGCAGCTTCCTCATGACAACTCGCGCGGCCGCGCCGGTGGCGCGGCCATAAGCCAAGGGCCAAGACCCAAGAACCCAAGGGCTCAGGGAGTCCTGGCACAGCGGAAGCCGATGTAGTAGCTGCGATCCGTGGGCGTGTTGTAGCCCCGGTAGGCACAACGGGCGTTCGAACTGACGTGGCCCCAGCTGCCGCCACGCACCACCCGGTAGGCGCCGCTGGTCGGTCCTGCGGGATTCGTCAAATCTCCTGAGGGGTAGTTCCCATACCAGTCCTGGCACCACTCCCACACGTTGCCGTGCATGTCGAAGAGGCCCCAGGCGTTGGCCCGCTTCCGGCCCACCGGATGGGTGCGGCCATCGGCGTTGGCGATGTACCATGCGTAGTCACCCAGCTGCGACTCATTGTCTCCGAAGCACCACCTCGCGGTCGACCCCGCCCGGCAGGCATACTCCCACTCTGCCTCCGTGGGCAGGCGGTAGCCTTTGCCGGGATCTCTTTGGTTGAGCTTGCGGAGGAAGTCCTGCACGTCATTCCAACTCACATATTCGACGGGCAGGTCGTCGCCTTTGAAGTAGGAGGGGTTGTCGCCCATCACCGCCCGCCACTGGACCTGCGTCACTTCCGTCGTCATCAGGGCGAAAGAGGAGAGCGTCACCTTGTGCACGGGTTTCTCGTCCTCATCTCCCGTGGTGCTGCCCATCTGGAAGCTGCCAGCTGGCAGGGTGACGAAGGTCATGCCGGGCAGGGGGCCGGCCACGCCCTGGCCCCCCGCAGGCGACGCGGCCGCGCGCTCCACAGTCAGGACCAGCGACTCGATCTCCTTCTCCACCACCCGAACGGAATGCCGCTTCCCGTCCGCCTCGACCACATGCTCCCCGATGGGCAGCTTCAGTTGCAGCGGGCTGTTGCCGCGGGGCGTGCCGTCCACCGTCACGGCCTGCTCCAGCGCATTGCCCTGGGCGTCCACCAGCCGCACGACCAGGCCGCCCGTTCGCTGCAGGACGTCGAAACTCAGGGTCTTGCGTTCCCCCTTGGCCAAGGCGAAGCGCTCGCCCACCGGGTAGGTCCGGACGCTGTCCCCCACCTGCACCACGTGGGGGCCATGGCCCAGCACGTGATCCCTAAGGGGCGTGTCCCCTGCCCGGACACCGTCCAGCCAGACCGGCTGCGCCGCGGGTGTGCTCTCCACCGTCAGCCAGCCGAACAGGGGAGTCAAGGGTCGGGCGAGCACCGCTCTCTTGTCCACGGTCACCCGCTCGACCAGGTCCTCGTAGCGGGACAGGCTGAGCTTCAGGCTGTGGGGACCCGGGGTCAGTTCCCGGGTGATGGGCGTCTCGCCCAGGTAGCTGCCGTCCAGCGTGACGGTGGCGCCGGGCGGGGTGGATTCGAAGGTGACCAGGACACCCACCGTGGCGGGCAGCTCCCACTCCTCGCCGCCGCCACCAATGCGGCCGCTGGCGGGCAGGTCGGACCGGCGCCCCACCAGCAGGGCGAGGAGGCCGGTCTTCTCTTCGGCCACGGCGATCAGGCGGTCCTCCTGGGCCACTTGCGCCCGCTCGCTGCCCTTGAGGGCGCCCGTCGCCGTCTCGAAGAGATTGAGTTGCAGGTTCCAGGCGCTGCCGAAGCGCACCAGCTGGACGCTCATCAGCCAGTCGGCCTGCAACTTGCGGGCGATCTCCACCTCGCACTCGCCTTCGCAGGCCGCCAGATTGACCCCCATGTCCCTGAGGATGGTGATCGTGTTCTCTTCGCTCATGACCTGGAACTGCTCCGGAATCCGGCGGCGCGCCTCGCCGCGGGCGGCCTGGGCCAGGATGTTGAGCTTGGCCTGGGAGAGGCCGGCGTCCTCCGGCTTGGACTTGTCCAGCACGGCGAGAAGCTGGGCCGGGGCCGGCCCGACCAGGCAAAGAAGGATCAGCAGTCGCAGCAAGGGCATGGCGTCGGCTCCGGGTCCTGGATCATTTCTTGTGTTGCCAGCAGAGGCCATTGGCGGTGGCGCGCCGTGTGCAGCGCGTTCCCCTCTGTGTCATCGCCCGGCAGCGCTCGGCGTCCGGCAGGTCCGGGGCCGGTTCGGTCCACGGGCGGGTCCCGGCCTGGTCCTCGTGCTGCCAGCAGTAGCCGCTGGGTCTCTCGGTGGTGCGCTTGCAGCGGGCGCCGGCCTGGGTCGTGCCCAGGCAGCGCGTCGATCTGCCCGGGGTGTTTTTCGGCGGCTGCACGGCGGCAGGCGACGGGGTTGATGGTGCAGAGTCGGCGGTCCTGACCACGGCGGGCCGGGCGGGCGTCCCGGCGGATTGCTGCCCCGGCGCCGCCGGCTGGGCCAGGGAGGCGCAGGCGGAGTCGGGCGCCCAGGTGCCGGCCAGGAGCCGGCAGGCCGCGCGCGGGACGCCGTTGACCAGATCCTCCTTCCCCTTCGCCGTCAGCTGCTCGGAGCCCGCCAGCTGGCCCGTGGCGGTCTTGAAGAGGTTCAGCTGCAGGGTCCACTGCGCTCCGAAGCGCACGACCTTGCTCGTGACCAGCCAGTCGGCCTGCAGCGTGCGGGCGAGCTCCACTTCGCACTCGCCCTCGCAGCGGGCCAGATCCACGCCCATGTCCTTCAAAATGGTGACGGTGTTCTCCTCGGAGAGCACGGCGACCTCCCGGGCGCCCAGGTGGCGCGCGGCCTCGCCGCGCACGGCCTGCGCCAGCAGGCTCAACTGGTCGGCATTGAGTTCCGCGCTGGTGGGGTGGGAGCGGTCGATGACGGCTAGCAGCCCGGCCCGCGCCGGGACGGGGAGGGCCAGGAGCGCGAAGAGGACGAGGCGCGCCAGCACCTCCCGGGCGCGGCGCGGCCGCGTGGTCCTCCGGCCCTGGCTCAACATACCTGCCACCAGGGCGCGGCCCAGACCCGGCGCGTCAGGGGGAAGGCCTCCTCGCCCGCGTGGAGGAGCAGGCCGCCCTCGGCCAGGTCCGGGTACTCGTCCAGGAAGGCCTCCAGGCCCCTGGCGTCGGCCGGCTGGACGCGGGTGGCGGCCTTGACCTCCACCGGCAGCAGGCGGCGCGGCGTCTCCACCACGAAGTCCACCTCCTGGCCCGTGGCCGTGCGCCAGTAGAGCAGGCTCACCGTCTCCGCCTGGGCGTCGCGCCAGGCCAGCAGGTCCGCCAGCACCAGGTTCTCCAGGTGGGCGCCGCGGGGCTCCGTCTCGCCGGCCAAGTGCAGGGCCAGGGCCGTGTCGCTCCAGTAGAGCTTGGGCGCCTTGATCAGCCGCCTGGTGCGGTTGACCGAAAAAGCCGGCAGGCGCACGGCCTGGTAGCTGGCCTCCAGCAGGCCCAGGTGGCGGTGCACCTGGGGCTGCACGATGCCCGTGTCGCGGCTGAGTTCGGTCTGGTTGAGCAGGCCGCCCATGCGCAGGCAGGCGGCGCGCATCAGGCGGCGGAAGTCGGGCAAGCCCGCCACGGAGCGCAGCATCTGCAAGTCGCGCTCCAGGTAGGTCTGCACGTAACCGGAGAACCACAGGCGCCGGGCCTCGGGGTCCTCCAGCAGGCTGGGCACGGGCATCCCGCCGCGCCGGGCCGCGTCGCGCCAGTCCTCCCGCGGACCGGCCTCCTCGCGCAGGCAGCGCGCCCAGTCCGCCGAGGGCGTCTCCAGCAGGCGGCTCCAAGCGCCGGCCCGCCCCAGGCCCAGGCGTTCGCGGCGGGTGAAAGGCCAGAGCTGGACGTAGACGGCGCGACCGGCCAAGCTCTCCGCGACCTGCTCCTGCATGAGCAGGTTGGCCGATCCGGTCAGCACGAAGCGGCCGGGAGTGCGCCGGGCATCCTCATCCACGACGCGCTTGACGGCGATGAGCAGGTCCTTTGCCCGCTGCACTTCATCCAGCACGAGGGCGGGAGCGCGCCGCGCCAGGGCCTCCGGCTCCTCCAGGGCCTGGGTGCGCAGGTCCAGGTCGTCCAGGCTCAGGTAGGGCCGGCCGGCCAGTTCAGGCAGAGCCTTCACCAGGGTGGTCTTGCCCGTCTGCCGCGCCCCGGTGAGCACAACGACGGGGGATAGCGCCAGGGCCTTCTTGAGGCCCCCGGCGGCCAGACGGGGCAGAGGGCTTTGCTTTGTGCTGCTCATGGATGTATGATAATCATACTTTCAAAGTATGACAAGTCGTAAGGGCGAGACGCTCAATAGATGAGCAGTCTTGCCGTGATGGATTCCTCCGCCTTGGCCTCGCCCCCGAACAGGGCTTCCAATCCCAGGCCGAGATTGGCGCCGGACCACGAGCACTCGGCGCGATAGTGGCGCGTGACCTCGCTGAAGCGGCCGTCGCTCAGCCTATGCTCTTTCAGGAAGTCCATGCCGGCCGCCAGGGCCAGGCCTCCGCGGGCGCGGTACTCCAGGCCCGGGCCGCCCAGCAGGAGGCGCTCGTCCCACTTGGTGCGGGTCTGGATCACCTGGTAGCCGGCGCGGCCGAAGGCGTGCACCGGCCCCAGGTGGAGGGGCGTGATCTCGACGACCGCCCGCAGCAGGGCGTAGTGCGTCTTCGCCTCGGGGTGGTCATCGAAGTCCTCGGTGGCGCGCCACCAGCTGAGGACGAGGTCGTAGAGCGAGGCGCTTCTGTCGGCGTAGCGCAGGTCCGCGCCCCAGGCCATGACGCTGCGCCGGACCGTTCCCTCCTGGCGGGGATAGAAGAAGCAGGGACCCCAGCCGCCTTCCAGACAGAAGCGGTTGCGGATGCCCGAGCGGCGCTCTTCCCAGCCGGTGGCCGGCGGGACCGGTTTTGGCTCCCGGTCCCGAAGCACGACCCCTTCCGCCTCCCGCGGCGGGCTGGTCGCGGGAGGCTCCGCCGCGACCCCGACCCTGTCCCCCCCTGCTTCGGGGAACTGGCTGTGGCAGAGGTCCCGGATGAGGTGCTGCAGCGCGGGTCGCAGCTCCCGTTCGCTGCCGCACTCCCGGGTCTCGCCGCCCACCATGGCTCCGCTGGAGGTGCGGAAGAGGTTGGCCTGGACGGTCCACTCGCCGCCCAGCCGCACAAGGCGGATGGAGACCAGCCAGTCCGCTTGCAGGGTGCGGGCCACTTGCAGCTCGCATTCGCCCTCGCAGGTGGCCAGGTCGACGCCCATGTCCCGCAGAATGGCGATGGTGTTCTCTTCGGACAGGACGACACATCCACGGTGGGCCAGGGATCTGACCAGCTGGCCGCGCGCCGCCTGGGAGAGGATGGAGCGCTGGTCCTCGTTCAAGCCGCTGCCCGCCTCGCTTGAACGGTCGATGACCGCCACCAGGGTGGCGCCGACAACAGGCGCCTCCATCGCCCAGGCGCCGCCCAGGGCGGAGAACAGGCCCGGCCAGGCGAGGACGGCCATGATCCAGGCGGCGGCCCACGCCTTGGGCGCAGCCCTGGAAGCAACGTGCGCTTTCACCAGGATGACATGTGGAGTCGATGGATGGCGGCTACCAATCCTCACTCTGCATTTCCTGCATCTTTTCCAGGGCGCGGTTGATGTTCTGGCGCACCTGTTCGTCGGCCTCGGCGGCGGCCTTGGCCTTGAGCAGGTTCTCCATGAACTGCTTGGGGGCATCCTTCGGCATCATGAAGAGGGCCTGGACCACGAAGTAGCGGCGCAGGGCGCCGTTCTCAAGCAGCTCCCACTGTTCCACGTGCCACTGTTTGACATCGCCCATGGCCACGCCCTGGCCCTTGAGACGGGTCATCTCGTCCTGCACCACGCCCGGGGTGAGAATGTCCGAGGAGGCGCCGATGAGGCTGGCCACCTGGTCGAACATGCGCTTGCCCTGCAGTCCGGCGGCGTCGATGGCCTGGATGTAGGCGTTCATGCGGGCATCGGTGCGGGCATCGGACTCCATGGCGAACTGGCGGGAGAGGCCGGCGAAGGCCTTCATCTCCTTGGTGCTCTCCTTCTGGGGATTGTCCACCCAACTGGGGCGGTCCCCGCCGCTGATCTGCCGGCGGCTTCCCTCCATCATCTTGCGGCCTCCGGCACATCCCGCCAGCACCAGGGCGGCCAGCAGCAGGGGCAGAATCCGTCGCAGCTGTCTCATGGTCTCCTCCTGTGGAAATGGTGTGTCACATCTGCTCCAAGAGGCGCTGGCGCAAGCCCGTGGCCAGGGATTCGGGCAGGCTCTCCAGCAGCATCTTGCTCTCAAGCAACCGGCGCACGGCCCACTCGGCGTTGCCTCCCGCCTCGCGCAGGTCGGTCAGGCCGCCGCCCGGTTCCACCGCCCGCCAAAGGACCTCCCCGCCCGCCAGCGTTTGCAGCGTGGTCTCCAGCCGGCCCGTGCAGCTCACCAGCCCGCCGGCCACGGTGCGCGTCGTCAGGTCGAGGGTTCCCGTCAACAGGGCTCCGGAGGCCTGCGCCACAGCGGCGCCCTCCAGGATGGTCACGGGCAGCTGGCGGCGCAGGGCGCGGGCCAGGGCCGGTCCGAACCCGCTCACGACCGGCTGCTTGTCCAAGCGGGTCTCCAGGGCCACGTGGATGGTGAATCGGCCCAGCGCCTCTTCCACCCCCTGGCGCAGGTCCTCCCGTCGCTTCAGCTGGGCGGGGGTCCAGCCTTCGTAGCGGTCCAGGGCTTTCAGTTGGCGCCAGGCCCGGCCGGCCAGGCGGAGTCCTTCTCCCACGCGCGAACCGGCCAGGGCCAGGCCGGCGCTGCGGCCGCCCTCCTCGATGGCGGGACCCAGTTCATCCAGCAGCTCCTGCAGCAGGCGCTGGTGATCCGCCCGGTCATAGCGCATGCGGCACCAGGCCTGCACCTCCACCTGCAGACCCCTGTCCGTGGCGCGCTCCCGGGTCTCGATGTACCAGGCCTCGGCCTGCACGCTGACCAGGTTGCGGCTGAGGGCGCGCACCTGGGCCTCCTGTTCCACGGAGGCCTCAAGGATCTGGGCGGGACGCCCATCCAGCGTCACCCGCTGCAGCACGCTGCTCTCAACCTGGCTGTGGAGGGAGGAAATGATGGCCTGGCGGGCCTGCAGCTCGGCGTCCCGGCGCGCCTCGGACTCGTCGGCGCAGGCGTGGGAGACGCCGATGAACAGCCCCGGTCCGGCCTGGGAGCGCAGGCCGGCATCTCCCAGCGCCCGGACCACGCGGCTCTCCCCGGGTTTGAGCGAGCGGGACGCGCCGCAGGCGACCAGGAGCAGGACCAGGCCGAGGAGCGCCCAGCGGGTTCCAGGCGAGAACGATGAGGGCAAGGAAACCTCCCGCTACCAGTCCTCGGCCTTCAGCTCCTTCATCCGATCCAGGGCGCGCTCGACATTGGCCTGGACCTGCGCATCGGGTCCCGCCGCCGCGCGCACCGCCTGGCGGACCGCCTCCGCGGCGTCCGCATGGCTCCAATGAACCAGCACATAGGCCTTGTGATAGTACTCCAGCCCGGACTCGCCCAGCCGCTGCCATCTCTCGATGTGGAACTGGCGGGCCCGGGTCCGCACCTGGCCCTCGGAGACCAGCTTGGTCGTGTTGTCCAGCGCGACGGCGGGATCTAGGATGCCGCCCGCGGGTCCCAGGGAGCTGCTCACCTGCACCAGCACGTGCTCGCCCTGGACGCCGATGGCGTCGATGATCTGTTCCCGGGCGCTGCGCAGGGCGTCGTCCCGGGCCGCCCCTTCGCTGCCCAGGTTGCGGGACACGCCACAGAAGGCCTTGGCCTCCCGCGTGTCCTCCTTGACGGGGGCCAGGACCCAGGCTGGCGGGTCGCCCCCCGACATCTGCCGCTCCTGGCCGGGAAGAAGCCGTGTACTTGCGGTGCATCCCGCCATTAGCAGAGCAAGTACAAGACAGCAATGGTACAGTCGCATCAATTGCTCCATATCAATGCCAGGACCACAGAATCGCCACTCCTGGGACATTTGAGGTGAGTACCAGTCGTGGGTGCCAAAACGTCCCTCGTCGATTTTCGACCTTATGTATATCTGTTTCGCGCGCGGTACCGCCGAACAGCCTAGCGTCTACCACGCCCACTAACCAACTGGTACCAGCTGTCGCCATACCTGCCCAGTATAGGCGGCGAGATTGTCTCTGTTCATCCCTGGCATCCAGCATTTCCTGATAGTGCCGGGCGTGCTCCAGCGGATCAATCGAGTTGCGGTATTGCAGCTCCGCACGATGAAGGTCTTTCAGGGCAGTCTCGTACTTCTGTGAAGACAGAACTGACAGCCAAGCGCCTGCCCCCGCGGCCAGCGAATAGATGGCTCCTCGCTTCTGGCCACTGATGAGTTGTCCTCCGCCTGGAAACAGGACCGCCGCGTAGGTTGCCTTGCGACGCCGTGCAGCGTATTCGAGCCAAGCCTCGTGTGACAGGGTGATTTCCAATCGCGTTTGAGATCCGACGGTCAAATCGATAATTTCCGCATGATCCGCGTAAGACGCCAAGCTAGCCCGAACCTGATAGCGGCCTGTGGGCAGCTCCTTGAGGATCTGCGGACTTTCTCCTAGGCGTCGACCGTCGAGGTAGATTCTGGCTTCAGGCGGACTCACCATGATAAACAAGGCACCAGTCTGGCGGACAAGATTGATCTGTCTTTCCCGCCGGTCTCCCACAGCCAGAACGATAGTCTCATCGAAGGGATTGTATTGATCCCGCTCTACCCTCAACCGATGGCTGCCCGGTCGAAGGCGGAGTTCTATGGGAAGCGTGCCTGAACTCGTTCCGTCCACGAGAACACGCGCGCCCACTGGCGATCCCGATAGCGACAGGGTGCCATAGTTCGCGCTGAGATCCGCCGTCACGATGTGACGGCCCTCGTCCGCAACGTCCACCCAGCTCTCGTAATCGTTGAATAGCTCAAGGCGAACACGGACGGCGTGACGACCACTCCGGACCTTGTCACGCTGCGCAGGCGCGCGTCCCCACGACACTTCGTCCACAAAGACCTCGGCACCATCGGGATGGGATTCGACCATGAGGGAACCGAAGGCCGGTCTCAGGCGCGCATCTATCTGCAGTGGAACACCGGGCTCAACACGGAGGACGCGCTCCTCCTGGTGATACAGGTCTGCCCGCAAGCGCAAACTGTACTGACCAGTGGGAAAGCGTTCAACGCTCCAGGGCGTACGACCGCGCTCCTGGCCGTCCAGCAGCACGACGGCGTCTGGCGGATCAGAGCGCACAGTCAATGGAGCGAAGTCTGGTGCCAAGCTCTCGCTGACCTCCGTGACGGCATCTTCGCTGATCAGCACATTCCTTTCGATGGTCTGGTACAAAGGCTTGCTGAGACGCAAGCGGTGCATGCCGATAGTGATGTCGGCAAGTTGCAGCGTGGTTGTGCCGATTTCCACGTCATCCAGATGGATGGTCGCCCCACCGGGTTGGCTGGCCACGCGGAGGACGCCACTGCCCGAGCCAGACGGTATGGCGGCCGGGTTGCCTTGAAGGAAGCTCACGGAGATTTCTTGCGGGGCACCGGTCATGGCATCAAGCTTCCTGCTCCAATCCAGCTTACCCTCCCGGCTGAAGACAAAGTCGTGGCTGCCCGGTGATGTGTCCAAGCGCAGGCGACCGCTGGCAGGTACCGTTAGTGTGCCGATTGCCTGGTTGTCGCGTTGCACAAACACGGGTCCAGGTTCAAGTATGAAGGTCAGCTGGGCGGTTTCAACGTGGCGCACTCCGCCCAGTTTGTCTATCAATCGCGTGAAGATCTTTTCCGCTGCCGCGTTGGCTTGGTCAGCCAGATCGATCACCGTCAGGGCGCGTGCTTCTTGCGACCCGAGGAAAACGCTGGTGGCCGTCTGGTAGAGCCTCAGCTCAAAGATGAACGGAGCCTTGTCATCAAAACGATAGAGCTTTGTAACGATCAGCCAGTCCGCGCCGATCTTGCGTCCGATGGCCACTTCGCAGTCCTGCTGCACACAATCGGCGGGATTGATGCCCATGTCCTGAAGAAGGGTGAAGGTGTTCTCCTCGGTCATGACTGTCACGCGGCTGCCTAAGCGCTGCTCGGCCCACGGGTAAAGGCGCCCGACGAGATAGTGCAGCTCGTCCGCCTTTAGTCCCGGCAGCGGCAAGGCAGTGCGGTCAACCACAGCGAGTAGGGCCTGAGAATCTTCCTGCGGCGATTGTGCCTGTGATACGAACGCCATCGTAAACAACAACATGAGGGAAAGGATGAGCCTATTAACCCGGCCCAAAAATACGAAGGAATTTCTTAACTTGGGGGCATGGAAAAGATCGATGCCCGCAAACTGACGGCTGAGGGACGAAACCTGCTTCGCACCATGGTGATGCGGCTGCGTGCCCAGACCGACATGACGATTCCGGAGCTGGCTGCTGTAGCTGGTGTGCACACCAATACGGTGGAAGTCTGGATTACCCGTAGCCGCAGGGATGGGGAAGCCGGACTGATTGAGAAGCCGCGTGGTCGTCCGGTTGGCTCGGGTCGAAAGCTGACCTTCGTAGAAGAGGTGTGGATCCGGGAACGCATCATCAGCAAGACTCCGGATCAGCTGCAGTTGCCTTTTGCCCTGTGGACCCGTCCTGCGATCAAGGCGCTGATTCTGGATCGCTTCGGCATCGAGATGCAGGATCGTCTGATTGGGAAGTATTTGAAACGCTGGGGTTTCACACCGCAGCGACCCATGAAGCGAGCGCTGGAACAGGACCCCAAGAAGATCGAGACCTGGCTGAAGGAGACTTTTCCTGCCGTGGCGGCACGGGCCAAGGCAGAGGGTGCCACGATCCTGTGGGGCGATGAGACGGCGGTGAAAGAAGACGCCCACTGGGTGCGTGGGTTTGCCCCGCGCGGCCAAACCCCGGTGCTCAAGGTGCCGGCACGCTGGAAGAAGCTGTCCATGATTTCGGCGATTTCCGCCCGTGGGGAAGTGAGTTTCCGCATCGTGGAGGACACGATCAACGCCGAGCGCTTCATCTCGTTTCTGGCGGGATTGATCCACCATGCTGATCGCAAGATCTACTTGGTGGTGGACAACTTGCGGGTACATCATGCCAAGAAGGTCCAAGCCTGGATGGTGGGTCGCGAGCACCAGATCGAATTGGTGTTCCTGCCGCCCTACGCGCCCGAATCCAATCCGGACGAGTATCTGAATCGGGACTTCAAGACCGCGCTGCGAACGGGCCCTGCCAGCAGAACGACCGAGGCCCTCCTGCACAAGGCAACGGCCTTCATGGATCGGATCTCAGCCCTGCCCGAGCACGTCATGTCCTACTTCAGGCACCCAAGTGCTCAGTATGCGGCCCTGGGAATTTAAGGGCCGGGTTAATAATCGCGTTCATTCTAGCCACCCCGGACCCGATTGTCCTTCCAAGTCCTCCTCGCTATAACGACTAGTTTGTTCCTCTTTCATTACGACACGTCCTCACTCGCTATATCTCAGCACGTTGCCATCGGTATCCACAGCCCACCCCACATTCCCAAAGAACTGGATCTTGACGATCTCTTTATTGGATGGACTCTCAACCCCACGAAAACTAGTTCCATCGTAAAAAGCAAACTCGAATCTATCGAGAATATTATCATCTGTAAAATCAATCATATAACCACCTAACCAGATATTTGATTCAGATCGAATATACACGTCTCGTATTTTCGAAGATGTATTTCTTGATTGCAAGACTAAATTCCACGAAAATCCGTCATATCTATATAATGATTTTTTTGTGTCAATATATATATCATTAACAGATGATGCATAAATTGATTCGCAGTTATCTACACCTATAGGCGGATTTGTTATCAATGCCCATCCAAATCCATCATAATGAAAGATTTTTCCATCAATATCGCAGCAAAATATGTTATCATCAGACAATGCGTGAATATCCATTATTGAAGTAGCGTCGACATTATATGTCGTAATTTGACTGCCTATTTTTCTCTTCAAAAAACCATTAGATCCTACCCATAGGTTACCAGATGGTGTAATCTCTAAAGAGTATATTGACATGTTATCAAGAGCTTGATATTTACTCCATGTTGACCCATTGAACATATATAAACCAGAATTCTGAGATGGGTTTGAATACGGATATTGATAAGATGCGTATACCTCGTTGCTATTTATAAACTCTATATCTGAAATATAGGAGTACGACTCATTTTGATCAACAGCAGGCAGTGTTTCCTCAGTCATTATTGATCCGTCCCAATATAAAATTGTTGGCCTACTGCCTGTATTAAATCCAAAATATCCTACATTTGAACCAATCATACATATAGCACTACCATACCAATTATTGTTAGGCGGACTATAAATTGTACTCCAAGTGCCAACTTGTGACATCGTAGTTCCGCTGATCTCATTGCTCCCCGACTCTGATTGATCCGTCGCAAGTAGATAGACCCTATAGTAGTAGGTTGTTCCCGAACTAAGCCCTGTGTCGGAAAATAGGTTGGATGTTCGGGAACTGGTCTCATAAACAAGGGTGGATAGGTTAGACACGCCCGGCGTGGTGGATCGATAAAGCCTGTACAAGGCGAAGTTTGTGATCTCCGTCCGGGTCCAGGCCAGGGTCATGCCGTGCGTAGTGACGTTAGTTGGCTCATTCAGTGTAACTGG
Source organism: bacterium (assembly GCA_030685015.1). NCBI lineage: Bacteria > bacterium. The sequence continues at coordinate 49,830 of JAUXWS010000028.1, read as the reverse complement.
CGGAATTGCGCTGGGAGTTACCTCCATGGACAAGGAGACGGCTGCGTTGCCACCCTGCAGAGCCGTAATGGCCACCTGCCCTTGGTGGATGCCTACGGCCACCACCGTGCGGTCGATAGTAAAGACCAACTGGTCAGTTTCCGTACTGGTTGTGCCAGAGCTTGGGTTTACCGACACCCAGGGATAGGCTTCCACTACCGACCAGGATAGGGTCCCAATACCCGTGTTGGTGACCGAGACGATGGCGGTGCTCTGGTTGCTGCCGAAATCGAGTTCCAATGGGCTCACTGTCAGTTGCGGACCGCTGGTGTCCGGCACGGTCACGAGCACTCCGACCGGCTGAGAGCCGCCCGTGGACACCACCTGCAACTGCCCCTGGTAGTTGCCCGCGCTGAGGCCCGAGCGATCGACACTGACCGTGACCAGATCCGTCTCTAGTGTCGTTGTCCCCGTTAACGGTGAGACCGACAACCAAGGCGAGTCTTCTTCAATTGTCCACTGCAGCTCCCCGTACCCTGTCGAGTTTTGAATTGACAATGTGATGGTGGTGGTGGTGGTGCCGAAGGAGAGATTCGTCGTCGAGACATGCAGTGTTGGTCGCAGGACTTCAAGGCTCATGTACACGGTGGCGGTCTGGTTGGCCAGCACGGAGGTGCTAACCGTGCGTGTGGAGTAACCCGTCTTGGCAGCGGATGTCAGATAGGACCCCACTGCGACATCTGAAACGTTGAACTGCCCATTGGCATCGCTGATGGCGGTGGTCGTGATGGGAACCGTCGACACTACAGCACCAGCCAGTCCGCTGCCCGTGACGGAGTCTGTAATGACACCAGCGATGTTTCCGGTCGGATGCTGTTGTTCTTCGTCCTCAGTCAAACAGGAACAAAACAGCGTCGAGACAACCATCAGTCCAACATGGAAGGACATCTTCTTCATAACTTACCTCCCTTGTCCACATTAATTACTCACCAGCGAACACACAACTCTATGGCAGGTGCGTTCGCAAATCTCGCCAAGCCGAAATGCAAGGTGCAGCCATGTTCTTTTTGGCTTGCCTTTTCCTTGCCCGTGTCCCGGGAACCCCCGCCCAGCAGCCAGCCGTCCGCCACTCCCGCCAGCCAGGCGACACCGGCCAGCCCCACGCCGGCCCAGTGCAGGTCCCGTTGGCGTTTCATCCCGTCCCAGGCCGCTTCCATGTCCGCGTAGTGCCGGTTCAGCTCCGCCTCATCCAGCGAGCTGGCATAGTGGTGGCGCGCCTCCTCGTAGTCCCGCTCCAGCCGGTCATGACGCTGCCAGGAATCCACTGCCAGGGCGATGCCACCCGCGGCGCCCAGCAGGTAGACGAGTCCCCGCGGCTGCCTGGCGGCGAGCTGGCCTCCGCCCGGAACGACCAGGGAACCCAAGGTCGCCTTGAGCCGCCGTTGGCGGTACTCCAGCCAGGCCGCGCGGGAAAGGGTGATGTCCACCTGCTCCTGCACCCCGCGCCGGATGGTCACACTGCGGCTGTGGTCGGCGTGCTCCGCCAGGCTGGCCCGCACCTGGTGGCGACCGGTGGGGAGCTCCTTCACCACCTGGGGGCTGGGACCCAGGCGCAGGCCGTCCAGGTGGATGATGGCATCGGGGGGTTCCACCAGGATGCGCAGCCCACCCGTCTGGCGGACCAGGTCCAGGCGGCGGTCCCGCTCCTCGCCCACGGCCACGGTGATGTCCTCCTCCACGACGTCGTGGTCGACTTCCTCCACGCGCAGGCGGTGCTGGCCGGGAGGCAGGCGCAGATCAATAGGGAGGACTCCCCGGTACGCGCCATCAACCAGGACGCGGGCCCCGGCCGGCGAGCCGGCCAGCCGCAGCGTGCCGTAGTCGGCGCTGAGGTCCGCCCGCACCGTGTGGCGCCCGCCGTCCTGCACCTCCACCCAGCTTTCGTAATCGTTGTAGAGGTCCGCGCGGACCCGCACGGTGTGGCGACCGCTGCGCACCCGGTCCCGCGCGACGGGGGCGGCGCCCCACTCCTCCTCGTCCACGAAGACCTGGGCGCCCGGCGGCTGGGTTTCCACCCGCAGGCTGCCAAAGGCCGGCTGGAGCGACAGGCTGAGGCGCAGGGGCTGGCCCGCCTCCACCGTCAGGACATCCTCGAGGTCATGGTGCAGGTCCAACCGCAGGCGCAGAGCGCTGCGGCCCGCGGGAAAGCGCTCCTCGCGCCACGGCGTCCGACCCCTTTCCTGTCCATCCACCCAGACCGAGGCGCCGGCCGGCTCCGAGAGGATCTCCAGGGGGGCGAAATCCGGCGCCAGAGTCTCGCTCACTTCCGCCACGGCGTCCTCGGCCACCGCCACATCCACTTCCCGTGTCTTGTAGAGCGGCTTGCTGAGGCGCACGCGGTGGGAGCCGGCCGCCACATCGACCAGCTGCAGCGTGGTCGTGCCCACTTCCACGTCATCCAAGTGCACGGTGGCGCCGCGTGGTTCGCTGGCCACGCGCAGCAGCCCCTTGCCCGACCCCTCCACCCGGACCTCCGGCCGTCCCGGCTGGAACTGCACCTCGATCTCGCGGGGTCGGGCCGGATCCGCCTCGAGGGAGCTGCGCACATCCTCCTTGCCCTCGCGGCTGAAGACGAAGTCGTGGCTGCCCGGGGCCGTGTCCAGGCGCAGGCGGCCGCTGGCAGGCACCGTCAGGGTGCCGATCGCCAGCCCGTCGCGCAGCATGAAGACCGGTCCCGGCTCCATCAGGAAGGTCAGCTGGGCCGTCTCGGCACGGGCCACGCCCCCCAGCTTCTCGAGCAGCTTGTCGAAGAGCTTGTCCGCGGCCTCCCGGGCGCGGTCGCTCAACTCGATCGTGCTTTGCCCCCGCGCCTCCTGGGCGCCGTGGAAGGCGCCGGAGCCGGTCTGGTAAAGGCCCAGCTCGAAGATGAAGGGACTGCGCTCGTCGAAGCGGTAGATCTTGGTGACGATCAGCCAGTCCGCGCCGATCTTGCGTCCGATGGCCACCTCGCAGTCCTGCTGCACACAATCGGCGGGATTGATGCCCATGTCCTGGAGCAGGGTGAAGGTGTTCTGCTCCGTCATCACCCGTACGCGGTTGCCCAGGCGCTGTTCGGCCCCGGAATAGATGCGGCCGACCAGGTAGCGGTGCTCGTCCGCCTTCAGGCCCGGAAGCGGCAGGGTGGTGCGATCGATCACAGCCAGGAGGGCGGCGCCTTGCGGGGAGGCGCCCTGTCCACGGCAGGGACCGGGCCAGGCCAGGAGCAGGGTGAAGAGGACCATCACGGCACAGGCGGCGCGGGATCGCTTCATGGGCGCCGCCCGGCATCGGGAGAGGCGCCAGGGGCCGGCGGGTGTTGCCGTTCCTCCTCCTCGGCCATGAGGCGGTCCAGCAGGAGGGGCAGGTCGGGGCCCTCGGACACGATGAGGGCCCGCAGCAGGCCGTCCTGGCCGATGAAGACGGTCAGAGGGAGGCTGGCGCCGTCCTCCTTCAGTCCGTAGCGCTCGCCCACCGCGCCGTAGCGATCCCAGGCCACGGGCAGGCTGAGGCCCAGTTCCCGCCAGAGGGCCAAGCCTCGTTCCCGGTCATCGGCGTAGTTGAGACAGAGGATGCGCGGCAGGGACCGCGCCTGTCCGACGCGGGCGGCCGTCCAGCTCTCGACGCGGCGCAGCCCTGCCTTGCAGGGCTGGCACCAACTGGCCCAGAAACAGAGGAGGAGGGGACCCTGGCGCAGTTCCTCGCGCAGGCTGATGACGCCGCTCTCCGGCCCCGGCAGGGCGAAAGGCGGGGCGGCGGCGCCCACCTGCAAAGGTCCGCGGGCGTCCACCTGCTTCGTCGGCGCCTCGAGGGCGACGGCGGAATGCAGGGCGACCAAGATCGCCACCAGCAGGCCTGGGATGCTCAGCAAAGCTTCCTCCTCACGCCTCCAAACGCCGGCCGCTCCGTGGACCATCTCCTTGCGCACGGTGGGTCTTGGCCCCTTGCCGGGACAATTCTTTCAGGTTTGCCCGCGAGTCCCCCACCCGGAAAACCAGCCAAGAACCAATGGCCTAGCGCCCAAGGATCAGGGAGTCCTGGCACAGCGGAAGCCGATGTCGGTGTAGCGATTCGCGGGGGCGCTGCCGCTCCGGTAGGCACAACGGGCGCGCGAACTGTTGCTGTACCAGCCGCCGCCACGTACCACCCGGTCGGTGCCGCTGACAGCACCAACCGGGTCCACCTGATCGTCGCCCACATAGTTCGAGCTGAAATCATTCGTCCACTCCCATACGTTGCCAGCCATGTCCTGGAAGCCAAGTGCGCTGTCCCCGTCCGGTTTGCTGCCCACGGGGCCTGTTCCGTTTACACAACCTAGGGTGTTGGCAAGGTTGCAGGTCGGCTCCCCGTTGCCCCACGGATAGGTGCGGCCGTCGTTGAAACGTGCCGCGTGTTCCCACTCCGCCTCCGTGGGCAGGCGACAGCCCAGGGCGGCATAGGGACTGCGTGAGCCGGGTATCTGATTCCACAGCCCTTGATAGTAGGGTTCCAATCCAGCCATCATGCTGCGCCAATCGCAGTAAGAGGCGGCCCCAAACCAGGTGACCCCATTAACGGGGTGCTGGTCACCAAGGGATCCCGCATGACTACCCCGTGTGACCGGCTCGATGGAGAAGCGGCCGCCACTGATTCTGAGCAGGCAATCGGCGTCGTTCATGTAGAGCAGGTTGACGCCATAGGCCTGGACAGTCCCGCCACTCAAAGTCACCAGCCCTTGGTTGTAGGCCCATTGCAGGGCGACCCGATACTGTTCATTGGTCACTTCGGTGCGGTCAAGGAGAAAGGATCGGGTCAGGGTCACCTCGTGAGTGGGAACGGCCACCCCCGTCTGCCCCATGGTGAAGGTGCCGGCGGGGACCAGGATCATCCGGCTTGTGACCAAGGGATTCGCAAGCGTGAGAGGGGTGGGGCGATTGCCCGCCCGATCCCACACATGGATCTCGATGGGCTGGCCAGTTTGCCAGAAGTCTTCGTTAATTGAATAGTCTGTCTGGTAGTGGCCATCGCCCCTGTCCGCCAACAACAGGCTGTCGGCCTGGCCGGGCCAGTAGGCCACGACGCGCGCACCGATCTCGGCACCCAGGAAGTCATGCTCCAACTGCACGTGCAGACGAAGAGCGTCGCCCGGCCGCAAGGGCGCTGACGCCCCGGACAAGGGCTCCCACGAAGCCGCGGCAATGGCGCAGGCGGTGTCCAAGGCGAGGGAATCCAGGATGGACTCCACGGCATCATCGGGCAGCCGAAACCAGGCCGAGACCGCATGCCAGCCGTTGAAGGCAGGCAGATCGAGGTCGACGGTGGGGGCATAGGTCTGCCACAGCGCGGTGGCGCTGTCGTTTCCAACGGCCACCTTCATCGTGACGGCATCCGCGCATCGCACCAGGGCGGTCACCCGGGATTGGTTGCAGTAGCGGCTCCCTGTGCTTGCCGCCACCAGCAGAGGCGGTGTCCGCCGGGTTCGAACCTCATCGTTGTCGAGGGACGATTCGGCCCCGCCGGCCAGCGCCGTCAGGGCCAGCGACAGCCAGCGCCCCCGGCGTTCCGCATCCAGTGGGATGCGTAGCGTTGAAACAGGCGGGGGCATATCCTGCACGGCCGTCCAGACCTGGCCGTCAAAGGACTGATAGAGCCGTGCCCCATCCAGGTTGACGCCCGGCGGCCATGCCCAGTTCAGAAACAGGGAATCTCCCGCGAGATGGATATCAAACTGGAAGGGATCCCCTTCCCTGCCCATCAGTGGATCAAAAGGATTGTCCCGCCGCGGCTGCTGGGGCATGTCCCCCGTGCACGAGAGCAACAACGCTGAGGCAATGAGAAGCAACAAGCGCCAACGACATGGTGCAACAGGCATGGCAACTCTCGCATAGCCGGTGGAAGGGTGCCGGCGGCGCATGGGGAGGCCCTGCGACCCGGGTCGCAAATGTGCCATACCATCTCCCTTGTGACAAGGCTAACAATCCCCCTGCCTGAGAAGCCCTGCCCATGCAAGCCCATCCGCCTCGGCTGATCCAGTGCTGGTCAGGTGGTGATTCCACGCCATGTTTGATTGAGCAGCCAGCGGGGCCGGTGCCCAGGGGCACGCTTCACGTCTTCGTGGTCCATCTGGAGAACGCTTTTCTGGTGGGGTGAGGTCCGGCGACGGGAGCCCGCTCAGCCGCCCAGGTGGAAGAGAAGATCCATCCGCCAGGTGCGGCCCGGCATGCGGTAGCGCTCCATCTCCTCGTAAGCCACGCCGCCCAGGTTCTCCACGGCGCCCGCCACCTCCACATCCCCCAGCGTGTAGGCCGCCTTGAGTCCCAGCAGGGTGTAGGCGCCCGGCGCGTCCGATGCGTAGAAGCGCACCTTTTCCGTCTCCGAGACGTGGCGCGCGGTGGCCGACAGGCGCCACTTGCCGGGCATCCAGGCGGCACTGCCCGCCACCGTGTGGCGCGGCTGGTAGGGAAGGGGCTCGCCCGTGTCCTGGTTCAGCGCGTCGACGAGCGTGTAGCCCAGGTTGCCGGCCAGGCGCCGCGAGCGGTAATCGGCGGAGATCTCCATGCCCTGGATGCGCGAGCGGTTGAGGTTGACGATCTCGAACACGCTGGGCTGGCCCGAGTCGCGGTAATGGATCATGTCGCGGTACTGGTAGCGGAAGTGGGTGAAATCGAGCGAGACGCGCCGTCCCCGCCAGAGCAGGCCCGCCTCCCAGCTGCGGCTCTCCTCCGCCTTTAGCTCCGGGTTGGCGATGAAGGAATAGTCGTTCCCCGGGACACTCTTGAGAAACAGGTCGGCGATGGAGGGGTTGCGGAAGGCCGTGCCGGCGGAGGCGCGCAGCGTCCAGTCGGCGAGCGGCCCGTCCCCGGAGAGGCTGACCCCGGCCTTGGGCGAGAGCTGCAGCTCGTCGCGGCCGCCGTGGATGAGATGGTGGTCGGCGCGGGCGCCCAGGGTGAACAGCGGCTCCGCCAGCCAACCGGGCGCCGACCACGGCAGGCGCACCTGGTCCTGGAAGAAAACGGCGCGGGTGGAGGTCTGGTGGCGGCCGTAGAACACATCGGCCGGACGCCCGTCCACCCGGTCGGTGATGAGGTCGGCGCCCAGGATCCACTCCTGGCGGCGCCAGCCCAGCCAGTCCCAGCTGAGGCGCAGCCCCAGCTTGTCGGCGTCGCTGCGCGTGTCGGTGATGCCAGCGTCATGGTAGGCTGTGCGCGAGACCCCCGCCGTGGCCCAGGATCGCGCTTTGAGGATCGAGCGCGGCCCCGCCTGCTCGAAGGAGAGGTCGGCGCTGACCGCCGCCTTCTCCTGGCGGTCATCCAGCCACTCCGGATGGTGGTGGCTGATGTGGAGGGGGCGGCGGCGGCTGTCCCAGCTGTGGGGAAAGCCACGGTTGAGCGTGGCGTAGCCCAGGGTCAGCTCCCAGTGGCGGGGCGCCTGCCGCTCGCCAAGCCGGAAGCGCGTGCTGAGGGCGTGGTGCAGGTAGTCGCTGTTCTGGCGGTGGCCGTTGGACTCGCGCTTGGCGTAGCTGAGGTAGTAGCCCAACCTGTCCAGCTGGTTGGTGTGGGTGATGGAGAGGTGGTTCTCCGTGGCCGGCGTATCGCGGAACCGGGCATCCCCCGCCGGCAACTCGCCCAGGCCGTAGCCCGCCTGCACGGTGGTGCGGTGGCGGGGGAATTCGCGCATGGTGACCAGGTTGATCACGCCGCCCATGGCCGTGGAGCCGTAAAGGGAGCTGTAGGAGCCCTTGGCCACCTCCACACGGTCGACGACGGCCAGCGGCACCATGGACCAGTCGGCGCCGCCCGTGTCCGCCGTGATGGCCGGCTTGCCGTCCACCAGGAGCAGCACGCGATTGCCCACGCCGCCGCCCAGCAGATTGGAGCTGCCGCGGATGCTGAGTGAATTGGTGGTGCTGCCGTCGGAGCGCTTGACCGAGACGCCGGGCACGGTCTCCAGGACACGGGAGAGTTCCTGGGAAGGCGCCCGCTCCAGCTCTTCGCGGGTGAGGATCTCGACGCGGGAGGTGGCGTTGCGCGTGGTCTGCTCCCGGGCGTCGGCGCTGTAGACGAGATCCCCGGCGCGCAGCCACGACGGCTCCAGACGCACCAGCAGCGATTCGGGGCGGGCTGTCGCCGCCAGCTCGCGATCGCGGTAACCCAGGTGGCTGACCAGCACGCGTCCGGCGGCGCGCTCGTCCAGGTCCAGGCGGAAGCGTCCAGCCAGATCCGTGGCGCAGCCGCTGCGGCTCTCCAACAGGCGCAGGTTGGCGCCGGCCAGCGGGGCGCCGGACTCGGCATCCACCACGCGGCCGACCAGGGCCGCGGCGCCGGCCTGGCCCGCCGCCAGCAATAGGATGAGCAGTGCCGGTCGCATGCCCGACGCTCTCACTCCCCGCTGCGACAGGTGAGAATCAGGTTGCCCACGCCGCTCTGGTCCTCCTCCAGCACAATGGGCGTGAGCGCCGGCGTGGCGGCGCTCCAGTCCCAGCCGTGGCCACCGAAGAAGGCGGAGGCAGGGTCGGAGCCGTAGGGATAGCCATAGACGGCCAGATGTGCGTTGAGGGTGCCGGCGAACTGGACGGTGAGCAGGAAGCCCGGATCAGAGGCGCTGATCATCTCCATGGCCAGGGGCATGGAGGGCACCCCGGGATTGGCGCTGGCCATGAGGATGACGAAGACGCTGTTAAAGGCCGTGGGCCAGGCGTCGGTGAATTGCACGGCGCCTTCGATCTGGCCCGGCTGCAGGATCACGGGAGCCGGGATGCGGTCCAGGTATCCGACAAAGTCCAGCTCCAGCTCCTGGCCGGCCGTGAGGACGACCACCTCGGGGAGGGAGTCGCCCACCGCGAAGTCGCCGCCATAGAGCCCGAGCACCGGCTCATCCAGGCCCATTTGTCCGCCGTTGCGCCAGCCCACCACCAGACTGGGGTAGGAGCCCGGATTGATGTCGGGGATCTCGAACGCGACCTGATGCACGGTGGCGGCCGGGTTGGGACTGCCTAGCGCCGCGGTGTGGAAGTCGGGCGGCCCCTGGGGGGCGATGTTGACGGGCAGATTGCTGTGCCAGGTCGAGAAGAGGGAGACCTGGATGTTGCCCTCCGTCGGCCAGTTGCCGTGCAGCGTGACCGTCCCACGCAAGGTGGCCAGGCTGGAGCCGTTCCCTGTGTCGTCCGAATCCGAACAGCCGGCCAACAGGCCGGCGCCCGCCAACACCAAGAGCAAATGCCAGCGCATCAGTCCCTCCTTGTCATGACGGAGACAAGGTTGGGCGCGAGGGTCCGGCGAGTGTCAAACAAGTGTCGATTCCCGTCAAGCGACGCAGACGACGCCCTCTCCCCCATTGCCGGAATGGACTCCTTCCCGCTGCCAGGACAGGCTCTTGCACCCTCTCAGTGAAATGGCCGGAATGGGGCTTCACCACTGCTCTTCGGGCTCCTTCCCCCTGCCAGGGGGAAGGCCGGGATGGGGGTTCACCGCCCGGGCACTTCTGATGCGTCGCCAGCGCCGCGCTCTTGCACCTTTCTTTCACGGGCGAAAGAAAGGTGCCCAAAGAAAGCCCTCTCCAAGGCACTCAGGGCCCTAACTGGGCGGCCTCACGGCCGCCGTCGGACAGAGGGCCCTATCACCTGATGCGGACACCATGGCAGTTGGTTCAGCCTTCGGCTTCTCCATAAAGCAACCCAACCGTCCTGGACGAAGCGACGCTGCGTTGTCTTGTGCCTTGTTTTCGGCCTCGTTGCGCGCGCCACGCCGGGACGTCGCGCGCAGCGCGGCGTCTGAGCGTATGCGCGCGCAGAGGCCGAAGAGATGGTGACCAAGAAGTCCTGACACGCGCGACCCCGCGCGTGTCACACACACCGCCGGTCAGGGTCTGCGAGCCTTTTCTTTGCCCCACTTTCTTTTGGCGAAAAGAAAGTGGGAACCACCGCGCGTCAGCGCGGAAAAGCCCTGCGCCAGCAGTGCTGGCATGGTGGGTGGATGGAGAACACAAGTCGGCTCAGGAGACGACGCGCACCTCGGTGGCTGCGCCCGCCTTCTCATCGGTGGGATCGCGCACGATGTAGAAACTCACGGCCTGGCCGAGCAGCTCATCGCTGAAGTCCACCCCCTGTCCGAGATCCGAGAAGTGGAAAAAGTAGTCGTAGCCGGCGTCGGAGGTGACAAAGCCAAAGCCTTTGTCCAGCTTCAGCGTTTTCACGTGGCCGAAGGTCAGTTCCCCCGCCTCCACGGCGCGATCCCGCTCGTCCACGTAACTGGAGGCCTGGGCTTCGCGCTGTTCCTCGAAGCGGGAGCGGCAGTCGTCGCAGAAGAAGCGCTGGCCTGGACGCGGATAGTAGGTGGTCCAGGTCATGCGATCGCCGGCGTGGTCCGGACCCTGGCACTCCAGCATGTGGGGCTGGCGGACCAGTTGGATGGCGGCCACCATCTCGTCCATCCAGATCGTGTCGAAATCGGCGACCTGGGTGCGGTCCTCCGGGGTGGCGAACTCCGGCGTGCAGGCGTTCTGGATGCTGACGATGGCGGTGCGGCGGCCCATGCGGCGGATGGCGCGGATGGCCGGCTTGTAATCACGGTCCCCGATGAGGAAGATGAAGACGTCGCAGGCGTCCATGTAGCAGTGGTGCAGGGCCGAGGCGGCCAGGCTGATGGCGCCCTGGGACTCCCGCGGATGGAAGGGATCGCCCGGATCACGGTCGCTGCGGCGGATGCGCCTTCCCTTGAAGTTGACCGGGTAGGTCTCCACGTGATAGTAGGACTCCTCCCGCAGGCGCAGGTAGAAATCCCGCTGGCGCAGGGACAGGGTCTCGTCCAGCGGGTCCACCTTGACGGGGTAGGCGCCGAACACGAAGCCGCGCACGAACTCGTAGGAGACGCCGGGGGTCTGCTCCCTCAGCTCCGAGATGATGACGTGGGGCAGCTTGAGGAAATCGACCTGGTAGTTGCGGTCCTCGGTGTAGTTGAGCAGCCGGGACATGTTCTGGTAGAGCCAGGTTCCATCCACAAAAAGCATGACGCGCGCCATAAGATCCTCCTTACCATGCCGTGATGTCGAATGCCCCGGGGGGCCATGTAGTCGCGTGATCGGGTGGTCGTATCGATACCTGACACCGATGCCATGACGGTGGGCGAAGGTACTAAGTTGTCCCGGCCATCACCAGGAGGAGCCTCATGAGTGAACCTGCCACCACCCTGCTGTTCGGCCTGGACAAGCTGGACATGCTGCTGAAGATGTACACGCGGGACTTCAACGAGGCGCACTGGAAGGCGCGTCCGGGCGGGGAATTGCACAGCGGACACTGGATCCTGGCCCACCTGGCGCTCAGCCTGAACCAGGAGACGGGCCGGGAGATCGTCTTTGGGACGGAACTGGACAAGGCCCTGGACTACGGCGCCCCTGTCGAAGAGCGGCCCGAGGACTGGCCCGACCCCGACACCCTGCTCCTGCGCCATGAGGAGGGCTTGGCCGCCCTGCGCGCCCTGTGGATGGGCCGCGGCCAGGAGGAATGGCAGGCTCCCGTGGGGGAGAACCGGCTGGGCATCGCCAACCAGGCCCAGTCCGCCATGTTCGTGCTCGTCCACGCCCTGTATCACGTGGGCCAGCTGGGGGCGATCCGCCGTCTGCTGGGGCTCAAGGGCGTGGTCTGACGGCTCTGTGCAGGGAAGGACCCCCTTCCCGGCCTTCCCCCTGGCAGGGGGAAGGGGACTGCGCCGGTCAGCATGAACCCCCATCCCGGCCTTCCCCCTGGGAGGGGGAAGGGGTCACAGTCCGGCCGGCGGATTGCCGCAGGTCTGGCGCGTCCACTCCAACAGCAACGAGGCGGCGGCGGCGGGCACCCGCAACTGGACCCACTGCAGATCGTTGGGCACACGCAGGGGCAAGTTCACCTGGCTGGCCATCCCCTGCCAGGCATCCCACTCCACCAGCGAGACATCGTCGAACCAGGCGGTGGAGGCCGCGGCGGACGCCGTCAGGCCCAGCCGCAACTGGTAGAAGTTCGCCCCCGTGGGCGGGCTGAGATCCTGCCAGACGCGGGTCCACTCCGCCGTGCCGCTGACGGTGGGCAGGGTGGCCGAGCTCAACAGGTTGGAGCTGCGCGTGTTGTAGTAGCGGATCTGCAGGTCGGCGCTGGAGGCGTTCTGCGTGCGCAGCCAGCCGAGCAGGCTCCACGAGGCGACCAGATCCAGCGGGGCGCGCACCGTGTAGTAGACGTAGTTGCTGGCCCCGCCGCTCTCGGTGATGCGCAGGGAGCGGGCCCCGCGCCGCGCCATGTCCGTGACGAAGCCCTCCTGCGCCGAATTGATGTCCCACAGCCCGGCGCCCTCGTCCTCCATGTTGCCCCACCAGCACTGGTCGCGCCCCAGACGGATCTGGGCGCCCGTGGCCGCGCTGAGCAGGCGCAGCTGGGCCAGCTCGCCCTCGCCGGAGAGGCGCAGGGGCGGACTGGTGTACCAGCCGGAGCGCAGTTCCAGGGGCAGCGTCTCCTCGCCGGTGGCGGTCGTGAACTGCAGGGCCAGGGTGTCGAGGGCGATCCAGGCCTTGCCCGCGCCAGGCTGTTCCAGCACCCAGGTATGGAAGGGCCGCGAGATGCGGGCCACGTGGTCCAGCAGGAGCGTGGCCGTCTCGCCGCGGCAGACGCGCGGCTTGTAGTTCTCGATGAAGACGGGCGTCACCCAGGCCGATTGCAGGGCCTGGCCGTCGTCCGCCACTCCCAGCAGCACGCTGGGCATCGTCTCCTGGTAGCTCAGGTCCATCACGAGGTTGCCCAGGCTGTGGGCGATCAATCCGTCGTGATAGACCTCGAAGCCCTGCACGATGTGGGGATGGTGGGTGATGACGAGGCGGGCCCCCAGATCCACCGCCTCGCGGCGCAGGGCGCGCTCCGTCTGGTCGGGCAGAAGTTCGCGGGCGAAGAGGCCGCGCTCCTCGGGATTGTGGGGCAGGCCCTCCTCGGCCTGGAGGGCGGCCCCGTCCACGGGAGGCAGCGCCGGGCGGTCCTCACCCGTGGCTTCCAGCACCTGCGTCATGCTGCCGCTGGGTTGGGTCGAGTACTCGTTGCCGGAATGGACCTGGAGGACGACGAGATCGAAGGCGTCGGTCAGGGCGGGCAGCACGGCCTGCATGTCGCCGCGGCTCCACAGGGAGAAGCCGGGTCGCGAGAGGCCGGCGTCCAGGTAGGGCTGGGCGTTGTTGTAGTTGCCCGTGCGGTCGCAGAAGGCGGCCACGCCGATGCCCAGTCCGTCGGCGGAGAGCAAGGAAGGCCGCCGGGCGCGGATGGAGTTCAGGCCGGATCCGGTCCAGGGCAGGCCATGGCCGTCAAGGAGGGCCATCGTCTCCAGCATGCCGCCCTCCATGTAGTCGAAGACATGGTTGTTGGCCAGGCTGACCTGGTCCACCCCGGCGTTGATCACGCCGATCAGGTTCTGGGGCTGGCTCTTGAAGGCGATGCTCTTGGTGGGATGGCGGGTTGTGGCCGTGGTATAGGGGCATTCCAGATTGACCAGGGCAAGGTCCACGGCCTGCAGCTCGGCGCGGATGGAGTCGAAGATGGCGTCCACGCCCTGGGTGGGAATGATGCCTCCCGCCGCCTCGTAGGCGCGGGCCGTCATCACGTCGCCACCGAAGGCCAGCGTCACCCGCCGCGGCGACCCGCCCCCCTCCACCACCGCCGAGGCGGCGTCCCAGCGCCCATCGGCGGATTCCACCAGCAGGGAGATGCGATGGTCGCGGGCGGCCAGCAGGTTGACCGTCAGGTCGTCGCCGGCGAGGCGGCGGCCGTCCCCCAGGCTCCAGGTCTGGCTTTGCCCCTCCAGCGCCTGGGCATTCCTCAACCGCACCTGCAGCGAGTCCCCGGTCTGGCCCAGCACATCGGCCAGCGGGGCGGACACGGGCGCGGCGGCGGCGGGGTCCACGCGGCGCAGATTGTCGAACCAGACCTGGCCGGCGGCCGTGTCGCTCTCGTTGGCCCACAGCACGCGGCAAAGGCGCGGCAGGTAGCCGAACTTGCCCTGCCAGTCCTGGCCCAGCGGCAGCAGGGCCTCCACCCACTGGTCCTGCGGGAACCAGCCCTGGTAGCAGCTCACCTCGATCTGCCCGGACTGGCCGGGGGTGTCGCCGTAGCCGCCGCGCTGTCCCCACAGCACGTACCACATCACGTTGACGCTGTCGGCGAAGCCGATCATCTGCCGGTCGGCCACGCCGGAGACGCGCGTCGCCACGCTCCAGGTCTCGCCGAAGTCCAGCCGCGGTCCGCCCAGCCACTGCGCCTTGACCGTGTTGCCGAAGAGGCGCAGGCTGGCCTGCCCTTCCGCCGCTTGCTGGAAATCCTGTTCCCAGTCCTCGGGGGCCAGATCCTCACCCGGCCAGGAGTGAAGGGGTGGCATCCACTCGAAGGTCTCGATGGGCGTCTCCACGGGCAAGGGCGGGCCGTCCACCGCCTGCACCCGGAAGAAGCGGCTCGGCTCGCCGGCCAGCAACTGCCAGTTCCAGGCGGGGGCCAGGGCGGTGCCCAGGTTCGTGGAATCGGTGAAGTCGGCCTGCGTGGCGCTTTGCACGCGCCAGGCCGTCTGGTCCCAGGCCGGCTTCCAGCGAAGCAGGGCCTGGTTCTGGTTGGTGGTGGCCTGCAGGATGATGGGGGCCTGGCAGGCTTCCTGGGCGTGCAGCCCGATGGCAGTCAGCAACCCGACAAGGAGGAGGATGAGCAGGTGCGGCATGATCAGCGATTGTCGCCCTTGGGCGCGGCGGGCCGCCAGAGCGGCAAGTCTCCAAATTGGGCGCGCAAGGCCTCGTCGCAGGCGGCCTGGATCTCGTCGGCGTCGCCCAGGCCCATCACGCGGTCGGTGAAGGTCCGGCAGTCCTCCAGGCGAAGGGAGCGGACCAGCAGCTTGATCTCCGGCAGGATGACCGGGCTGACCGACAACTCGTCCAGCCCCAGTCCCAACAGCAGCATGAGCGCGGCCGGATCCCCGGCCAGCTCGCCGCAGCAGCCCACCCAGATTCCCGCCCGCCGGGCCGCTTCCACGGTCATGCGGATGCCGCGCAGGACGGCCGGGTGCATGCTGCGGTAGAGGTGGGCCACGTTGTGGTTGTTGCGGTCGACCGCCAGAGTATACTGGGTGAGGTCGTTGGTTCCAATGGAAAAGAAGTCGACGAGCGAGGCCAGCTGATCCGCCACCAGCACGGCGGATGGCACCTCGATCATGATTCCCGTCTTCATCTCGCGGTTCCAGGGCAGGCCCTCGGCGTCCAGCTCCGCCTTCACCTGCGCCAGGACGGCCAGGGCCCGGCGCAGCTCCTCCCGGCCGCTGATCATGGGGAACATGAGTTGGACGTTCCCCTCCACCGAGGCCCGCAGGATGGCCCGCAGCTGGGTGCGGAACATGCGCGGGCGGTCCAGGCTGACGCGGATGGCCCGCCACCCCAGGAAGGGGTTGGCCTCGCGGGGGAACTGCATGCCGCCCGGCTGCTTGTCGCCGCCCAGATCGAAGGTGCGGATGATGACGCGCTGGGGGTGGACGGCGCGGGCCGCCTTGCGGTACTCGCGGAACTGGGTCTCCTCGCCGGGCATGGTCTCCGCCGCCAGGAAGAGGTACTCGCTGCGGAACAGGCCGATCCCGTCCCCGCCCACCGCGGCCAGCCCGCCCAGCTCGGTGGGCAGCTCGATGTTGGCCGACAGCTCGATCTCATGGCCGTCGAGGGTGCGGGCCCGCTCCCCGCGCAGCTGGTCCAGGTCGCGCTGGAAGGTGGCGAAAGTGCGGCGGCGCACGGAATAGTCCAGCATGGCGGCCTGCCCGGGCTCCACCAGGACATGGCCGGCATGGCCGTCCAGGATGCAGACGTCGCCGTCTTTCACCTGCTCCAGGGCGCCGCTCACCCCCACGATGGCGGGCACGCCCACGCTGCGGCAGAGGATGGCCGTGTGGCTGGTCTGGCTGCCCTTCTCCGTGATGAGGCCGATCACGCGTTTGGTGTCCAGGCAGGCCGCTTCCGAGGGGCTGAGGTCGTCGGCCACCAGGATGTGCGGTCCCAGCGGCTCCGCGCGGCGGCCGACGCGGGCGTTCTGGATCGTCTCGATCAGGCGCCGTCCCACGTCCTCAAGGTCGCTCAGACGCTGGCGGAAGAACTCGTCCTTGACGTCGCGGAAGGCGGTCTGGATCTCGCTCATGGCGGTGAGGAGGGCGAAGTCCGCGTTGACGCGCTCCTGGGTGATCAACTCGCGGGCCCGCCCCGTGAGCATGGGATCCTCGAGGATGAGCAGGTGGGCCTCGAAGATGTTGGCGGAGTCGGCGCCCAGGCGGTGGCGCACTTGCTTGGAAACCTTCTGGATGCTCTTCCGCGACTTCTCGATGGCCTTCTCAAAGGAGCGCAGCTCCGCCTCGACCTGGTTCTCGGCCAGGGGCCGCGGCCGGACCATCATGCGCCGGCGGGCGTGCAGGCGGGCCTCGCCGATGACGATGCCGGGGCTGACGCCGATCCCCTCGATGCGGTGCTCGCGCATGATGTCCCCTGCTGTTGTGGGCCGGCGGCGCCAGCAGCCTGTCGGACTTGGCCACTTGGCGGTCGTCGCATGGCTTAGGCCATGCTTCCTGCCGAAGCTTCGCTTCGGCCAAGCCCAATCCGCTTGCGGATTGGGCCCAATCAGTCCACTAATCTTCGTGGAAGCGGTCGGCGAAGAGCTGCTCGATCTCGCGCAGAAGATCCTCGGCCCCCTCGCCCTCGGCCTCGAGGCGCACGGTGGAGCCCTGCTCGGCGGCCAGCATGAGCACGCCCATGATCGATTTGGCGTTGATGCGGTGGCCGTCCTTCACCAGGAAGAGCTCGGCCCGGTAGCGCGAGGCGATTTTGACGATGTGCTGGGCCGGCCGGGCATGGATGCCCAGCTCGTTGATGACTTGCAGGTCGCGGGTCAGCATGTCCTCCCCATTCCCATCCCTTCAGGCAACATGTCACAGGGTCCAGGCGGCCAGGAGTGCCACCAGAAGCAGGGGAAGCGTCCAGGACCTGGCCGGCAGCTGCCAGCTGGCCAGGGCAACCACGAAAAAGAGGCCGGTGCCCGCCTGGTCGCCGGCGCCGGCGGCCCAGGGCAAGGCCATGGGCAGGGCCAGACCGGCCGCCAGGGCCAGGGCGGTGGAGCTGCCCGCCACCAGCGGGTGGGAGGCCAGGGCGCGAATGGCGGCCGACACGCCCAGTCCCAGGCGGTGGCCCTCCCGCAGGGCGCGCCAGCGCCAGGCGAGGTGGGCCCAGTTGTAGGCCGCGGTGGCCAGCAGCGCGGCTCCCACCCCCAGCGCGAGCAGGAGGCTTCCACCCGGATGGCGGGCGGCCGGCAGCAGGGCCAGCACGGCCAGCACACCGCTCAACGGCTTCAACCCCGCCCAGAACAAGCGGTCACCCACGGCCCCCAGGGGCGGAATGGCCGCCCGCTTGAGCCGGGCCAGGGCCTCGCCCTGTCCCTCTTCCTCCAGGCGGGCGGCGGCGCCCAGCAAGTAGCCGCAAAGGTAAGGATGGGCATTGTAGAACTCGAAGGCGCGCCCCAAGGCCTGGCGCCGGGCGGCCTCCGCCCGGGGCAGGGCGGGCAACTGGGCCCAAAGGAAGCCCAGGTGCTGCATGCCGCGGTAGTTCCAGGCGCCCTGGATGAGCATGCTGCGCAGGAAGATGCGCAGGATCGGGAAGGGGCCGGGGGCGTTCATGGCAGGATCCCGCCCAGCCAGGCCAAGGCCAGACCGATGGCAGCGCCCGACCAAAGAAATCGGCTGCCCCGGCGTCCGCCGACATGGCGCCAGAGACCTCCCAGGGCCACGGCCAGGAGGGCCCAGGGCAAGGGCAGGAGGCCGGCCAGGCGACCGGCGGCGAGGCGGCCCGCCAGCGGCTCCAGCCAGGCGCCAAGGACGGGAAGCGCCAGCAGCATCAGGGTCGAGGCAAGTCCGGCGAGCAGTACGGTCTGTCCCATCACCGCCCCCATCAAGCGGCCGCAGCGGGGAGCATTCCCGGCGAGCACCGCCCCTTGGAAAAGCGGACGCCAGAGTCTCCCGTTGAGGCGGCGCTGCGCCTCCGTCAACCAGGGTGCGATCCAGCACAGGGGGAGGGCGAGGAGGAGGGCGAGGAGCATCCCCTCCTCCGCCGGCAGGCGGGCGAGGAAGGGCTGCGGTCCCAGACCCAGGGACAAGAGGCTCCAGGCTCCGGCCAGCCCCGGTTCGGGCGGCAGGGAGCTGCCCATGGGCAGGCTGCGCACGGCCAGCAGCTCCAGCACGAGACCGAGCCAGAGGCCGGCAAGGGGGAAGCCGCAGGCCAGCCCGAGGAGGGGCAGCAGCAGGACAGGCCGGCCGAGCAGGAATTGCCCCACAGGCCAGGAATCCAAATAGAGCAGGATGCAGATGAGGAGGGCGAGGGAGAGGGTCATGAGGCTCCCCTCAATGGGTCCGGTGCAGGATCCATTGGGCGTAGCGCTCCAGCTCGATCCGGTGCTCGGGGGGGAGGACTTCGGCCAGGGCCGCGCGGGCCTGGGCGGCCAGCTGCTCCACATCCCGGCGTCCCGCCTCCGGCACGCCGCCGGCCAGCAGCAGGGGGCGGATCTCGCCCACCCCCGCGGCGCCGCCTTGCAGCACTTCCTCCAGGCGCCGGGCGGCCGGCCCGGTCAGCAGTTCGCGGCCCTTGAGGGTGGAATAGGTCACCTTGCGCATGGCCAGATCCGAGCCCACGGCTTTGCCCAGCTCCTCCGTCGACGAGAAGTAGTCGAGCAGGTCGTCCTGGATCTGGAAGGCCTTGCCCAGGCAGGCGCCGAAGTGTTCGAGCGCCGCCACCTGCCCCTCGTCGCCATCACCGGCCAGCGCCCCGATGCGGGCGGACATGCTGATGAGGCGGCCCGTCTTGCGGGCGATCATGTCCTCGTAGTCGCCCAGCGTCACGTCCAGGCGACCCTCGAACTCCTTGTCCAGGGCCTGTCCCTCGCAGACCTCCACCACGGCGTCGGTGAAGGTGCGGATCATCTCGCCCATGCGCTGGCCATCCTGGCGGCTGAGGCAGCGGTAGGCGAGGCCGATGAGGGCGTCGCCGGCGAGGATGGCCGTCCCTTCGTCCCAGCGGGCATGGATGGTGGGGTGCCCGCGCCGCATGTCGTCCCGGTCCATGATGTCGTCATGCACCAGGGTGAAGGTGTGGAGCAGCTCCACCGCCGCGGCCAGGTCCAGGATGGACCCTTCGGCCGCGCCCAGGCTGCGCGCCGAGAGCAGCACGAGCAGGGGCCGCACGCGTTTGCCGCCGACCCGCATGACATAGCGGATGGGATCGTAGAGGGAGGCCGGGTAGGGACAGGAATCGACCACCGCCTCGATGTGCCGGTCGATGGCTTCGCGCAGGTCTTGGAAAGGCGCGCTCACACGGGCTCAGCCTTCGATGGGGTCGCTGAACGCCTTCTCGATGAGCGTGGCCATGGACTTGAGCTTGACGGGCTTGACCAGGTAGGTGTAGCCGTCGTTCTCGATGGTGCGCAGGATGGTCTCGGACGAGGGGAAACCGGTGATGACGATGACGCGGACGGCCGGATCCAGCTGGCGGATGCGCTCCAGCAGGGTCATGCCGTCCATCCGGGGCATCTTGATGTCGGTGATCACCAAGTCGATGGATCGCTCCTGAAACACCTGGAGGGCCATCTGACCATCGGTCGCCGTATAGGCCTTGTGGCCGATCTCCGCCACCAGGTTGGCCAGGATGTCGCACTGGTCCGCGTTGTCATCGACGATCAGGATATTCCGGCTGTCGCTCACGATCACCTCCACTGGCCACATGCCGTGCTGAATAAGCTGAAGAGGACGCGATTATGCAACAACAGGATGGCGCCCGCAAGGCCGGGCCGAAGGCCCGGCAGAACGGGCCAAGGGCCCGGAACAGCGGGGGCGCGACCTGGATCATCGGCGTGGGCGGCGTGGCGATGGGGGCGCTGGCCATCTGCCTCCGGCGGATGGGCCAGACCGTGGGCGGCTCGGACCAGGGAATCTATCCGCCCATGTCCGACATGCTGCGCGAGGCGGGCGTGACGTGGGAGGAGGGCTATGCCCGGGGTCGCGTCCGGGCTTGGCGGGAGCGGCATCCGGAGCTGCGCGTGGTGGTGGGCAACGCCATACCGCGGGGCAATCCGGAGTTGGAGGAGGCCCTGGCCCTGGGCTGTCCCCTCACCTCGCTGCCGGAGGTGCTTCGCCACGAGTTCCTGCCCGGCGCCAGATCCGTCGTGATCAGCGGCACCCACGGCAAGACGACCACGGCCAACCTGGCGGCCTGGCTGCTGGAGCAGCTGGGGCTGCAGCCCGGCTGGTTCATCGGGGGACGGCCGGGGGGGCTGGGGGAGAGCCTGCGCCCCATCGGGGCGGAAGGAGCACCCTTTGTCAGCGAGGGCGACGAGTACGACAGCGTCTTCTACGACAAGCGCAGCAAGTTTTTCCACTATTGGCCGCGCGTGCTGGTGATCAATCATGTGGAATTCGACCACGCCGACATCTTCAGCGACCTGGAAGCCATCCGCACCGCCTTCCGCCGCCTGGTCAACCAAGTGCCGGAGAACGGGCTGGTCTTGCTGAACGCGGAGAGCGACGAGGCCGTCGCGGCGGCGGCCCGCGGTCTGGCCCCTTTGGTGGGTTTCGGCGCGTCAGCGGACAGCGCCTACCGCCTTCTCGGCGAGGAAGCGCTGCCCACCGGCAGTCTCTTCCGCTTCGCCCTGCCCGAAGATCCCGCCTGGGTGCGAGATCTGGCCAAGTCAAATGCGGCCACAAGCGAGCCGATGGACAACTTGGCCACTCGCTGCGCAACACTGTTTCCGGGGAGTGACGCGGCGCGTCTGTCCCGGGGACAGGCGGCGGCGCTTGGCCGGGCGAGCCTGCGACAGCCCGATCGCATGATGGAGGTGTCGGTCAGATCCCCACTGGGCGGCGCCTACAATGGCCGCAACATTCTGGCGGCCCTGGCCGTGGTGGACAGCTGCGGCGGCGACCGGCGGCGGGCGCTGGAGCTGCTGCAGGACTTCAAAGGCCCGGCCCGACGGATGGACGGCTACACCTGCAAGGATGGCTTGTTGCTCTATGACGATTTCGGGCACCATCCCACGGCGGTGCGGGAGGCGCTCGCCGCCTTGCGGCACAAGCACCCGGACCGGATGATCACGGCGCTGGTCGAGCCCCGCTCCAACACCAGCGTGCGCAATGTGATGCAGGAGGCCTGGATGGATAGCCTTTCGGGAGCCGACGCCGTGGTGATGGGCGGCCTGCATCGACCCTGGAAGTATGAGCGGACCGAACTTTTCGATTTCGCCGCCACGCGGCGAAACCTGGGTGAGCGGGGCGTTGCCTTCCTCCAGGAGGACGACCCGGCCCGCATCGCCGACATGCTGCGAACCCTGCTTTCGGGTCAATGCCCCGAGAGCGGCTGGGAGCGCCTGGCCGCCCTCCCGCCGGAGCGCCATTTATGGGTCATTTTCAGCAACGGATCCTTCGGCGGGCTGCGGCAGCGGCTGCTGGAGGATTGGAAAGGCATGCCTGCGGCCTGATCTGGCGACCGGCCCTACCAGGATGAGATCAGCTGCTGAAGTTCCGCCCGAAGCTGTTGTGGATCCCAGCAGACATGGAACTGCCACATCCCCAACTGGCCGAAGTGGTTGACTGCTGACACCCATCTTTGGGCTGCTTGGTGCTTCGCCTCCGTCTCTTCATGTGGCAGGCCCTTGATCTCTAAGATGAACATCCTGCCATCAGGCAGTCGAACCAGAAAATCCGGTTCGTAACTGCGTGGATGTCCATACCAGTCGTAGGGGATCTGGAACTCCAAGTGGTCATTCCGCGCATAGCACTGGATCCACCCGCCAATTGCCAAGGCCTCCAACTGGGCCGTTGCCGCCTGCTCCCAGGTCCTGGTGTCACAGGCGACGAAATTGATGTGGCTGGCGACCGTTGCCACCACGGGCTTGACGGTCTTGAAATGGACCTGCGCGGTGCTGCCCAATGGCCGGTACCGGTTCAAACGGGGAAGAAGAGGTGTCTCGCCAGCGGATTCATCAGGTTCGATGGCAGCCACCAGCAAGGAGGTGATCCCCAAGACATACTCTTCCAGGCCGACTTCGCAAGGATGCATGCCGTTGTATCGAACCCGGCGGGCCAGATACTGTTCGACAATGTTCAGCACTTGTGGAAAGAGGGCAGCACGCCCAATGCGGCTGCAGGCCTTTGATCCATCGGAGGACGAGGTCGTCAGTTGATACACGATCCCCCTGGCAATCTCGAATGCGATGGTCTGGGGATGCATGGAGCCATAGTAGGCGTGACGATCCCGGCCTTCGAACCCGAAGCCGCCGTACTGCCCAGGATAGCCAACCTGATATCCCACTTGCGGCCGTACGAAAGCCTCCTTGACCATGCGATTGGGATCCAATGTTGTGGTCTCGACCCGATCCACGTCGCAGCGAATGACGTGTCGCCGCAAGTCGACGACGTATCCCTCCACATTCGGGAAGCGGATCTCAAAGGTTGCCCGCTCCGGTAGGGCCAATACTTCGTGCCGTGGCCGGTCCTCCTGGGGCGCCCCCGTTCCTGGCTGGCGGCCCTTGAAGGGGATCAGGGAAAAGGGCACGCCAAAGATGTCCACGTACTCGGGTGTCAGAAGACCCGTGGCAGGATCCGGCTCATAGTCCATCCGCCGCAGGCCACGCCCCACCACCTGCTCGCACAGAAGCTGGCTGCGGAAGGCACGCAAGCCCAGGATGTGCGTCACATTGTTGGCGTCCCAACCTTCGCTGAGCATGTTCACGCTGATCACGCAGCGGACCTTCTCCCCCGGTTCGCCGAGGCGACCCACGGTGGAGACGACACGCCGCAGCGCTTCGGCCGCTTCTTTGCGCGTGGCATCCACCTTGTCGCTCTCGGCCTGGGACAACAGCTCCGTGTCAATCCGGATCGTCACATCCACGCCTGGACGGTTCCAGAACTCCGCGAAGCCTTTCAGTCCCGCACTGTACGCCTTGATGTGCTTTGACCGCTTCTTCCGGCGGGCCTTACCATGATCCTCCTCATCTTCCAGATCATCTTCATCCGCCTCATTCTTCCGCTTCACCAGACTCTCCCCGGAAATGACGCGGAAGAACTCCTGTGCGATCTGGGTGTTGTCGCAGACGATGATCAGCACGGGTGGCGTGCGATCCTGGCCGGGAGCGGCTCCCAGGATCTGCTCGTGCCGCTCCCGCCACTCGCCCGCCAAGGTCAGCAAGGCGTCCTCCGCCTTGCGATAGACCACCTCGGGTTTGGGTTTGCCGCCCGTGAAGCGCTCGCCGGCCTTCAGGTCGCGGGTGATGTGGTCCCACAGATGGAAGTACTTGGGATCGGGCCGACCGGTGTTGTCCATCGCCGGCAAGCGGGGGATCTTGGTGATGCCGCTCTCGATGGCATCCACCAGGCTGAAATCGCTGACGATCCAGGGGAAGGGTGAACCCTCCGGATAACCACTGCCTTTGATGTAGAAGGGTGTGGCGGAGAGATCCACACAGAAGGCGATGCCGCAGGCGGCCTGGATGCGATCCAACCCCGCCACCCAGACCGTGGCCTCCTCGCGGTCGGCCCGCTCGTCCGCAGTCAGATCCGCATCATCCGGAACAGGCGCCGGGCGGTAGGCATGATGGCCTTCGTCGTTGAGCACCAGCAAGGGCTCGTCGTCCCACAGGTCGCCCAAGCGGTTGCGGGCGAAGGCCTCGGGAGTCTCCTGGCCCAGGCGCTTGATCGCCACACCGCCGACTTTCTGCTCCTCCGGTGTTTCGTTGAACAGGTGCCAGTTGGTCACCAGCACCTGCCCCTTGGCGAGATCCTCGCGTAGGTTGGCCGGCACCAGATCGAACTTCTCGTAGTAGTTGCCCGGGTCCGACCAGGACAGCACGGCCAGACGCTCGCGGATGGTCAGGTTGGGGCAGACCACCAGCACGCGACGGGGATAGCGAGGATCACCGGGTTTCGCTCCCCGATTGCAGAAGGCCCAGGCGATCACCATGGCCATCACGACGGTCTTGCCGCTGCCCGTGGCCATCTTGCAAGCGTGGCGGACCAGGTCCTTGGCGCTGGCTTCGTGGGGGCGGTCGATCAATTTGGGGTGCTGGGCCACACGGGCACGCCAATTGTCAGGGCGCGGATTCACTCCTCGGCACAGTTTCTCGTAGTCGGCCTGGGTGATCCGCGTGTTCCAACGGGGCTTGCGCCCTTGATCGAGGATCTCCCGCAGGTAGATGACCGTCTCCACCGCCTCCACCTGGCAGAAGAAGAGCCGACGGCCGCGGTCCTCGCGCCACCAGTGCCGCAGCAGTTTCTTGGTGGTCTCGGAGGCGCCCTCCCAGCCCGACTGCCTCCAACGGCGCACGTCGTCACGCAAGGCGTTCACCAAAGGAAGATCGTCCCGCTCCTCCTCGGCCAGCAGATCCATCTGGGCGGAGCCCGTGCGCTCCGTCTTGAACCAATAGCTCGCCGGTCGGCGTCCCGGACGCTGGGAGGGAATGCCCGTGGCCGTGTCGTAGAACCAGTGCTGGTCCGGCTCCCGGTAGGGCGAGCAGAGGATGGGCTGGGCGACGGGCTGGATGGGCAGGGGCAGTTCGTCAGCCTTGGCCATGGGATACCTCGCCGAGGAAAGAGATGGGCTGGCGGCCGCATCGGCGGAGCAGCCGCTCCACCTCCATCACCAGCTTGCGGAAGGAGCGGGAGCGTTGCGCCGCCACTCGCAAATCGATGAGGTTGGTAAGTCTCACCTGGTCGAATGGCTCGTGGTAGCGGATGCCCAAGCCACGCGCAACCCGACCCTTGGCATCACGTGGAACATCCGGATCATTCATCAGGCGAGCCCGGTCGCCCGTTTCGGTCATGGTCTCCCAGGATGCCAGAAACCAGGCTTCGTACTCACGATTGGCCATCACCAGGCCGCTTCTGACATCCGGCGCCACATCCCGCAGCCATTCGGTGATGCGGGGTCCTTCTACCGCAGGGCAGTCATCATCGGCATCCAGCAGCAACAAGACGCCCTCGACATCCTTGATCCTGCGCGCCAGATCCATCGTCGCCCGCAAGCCATCCCTGCCGGCCAATCGATCCCTCGTGCGACGCACGGCGGTGCCGATCTGGACATCGAAAACCTGCATCTCCCACACCAGGCGACGCAGTAACAGCGGCACGGCTAGTGCCTCGCCTTCCCCTTCGACAAAGGCCAGGATCATGGCCTGACCTCCGTGAAGAGGTCGAAGGGCGGCGGCGGCCCTTCATGGACCGCTGCCGGCCGTACTTCCGGGCGCAGCGCATAGGACCGGAAAAGCTCACCAGCGCCCATGATGTGGTCGCGCATCACGCTTCGTGCGGCCTCGCCCACTTCCAGCACTACGGACCTGCCACCTTCGGACACCACCAGGCGCAGGTTTTCGGGTTCCAGCCACTTGATGTCCAGCAGGTCGGGACTGTGGGTGGTCACCACCACCTGGGTGTCCGTGGTGAAGGAGCGCGCCAAATCAAGGATCGAGTGCAGCGCGCTTGGATGCAGCGTGGTCTCCGGCTCCTCGAGCGCCAGCAGGGTTGGCCGAGGTTTCTGCAGGAAGGCCACCAGGATGCCCAGGGCGCGCAGGGTGCCGTCGGACATGGCCGAAGCCGGATGTGTCACGGAGCGGTCGCCCGATGCCGCGTCCGCGCCGCTTGTCGACTTCTGCCGGAACTCCAGGCTGATTCGGTCGCCCCACCGTCTCGCGTCCACCCGGGTCACTTCCGGGATCACGGTGCGGAGCAGATCGAGCAGGCGTCCTTTACCGCCCTCCTTCGAGGAAAGATGGCCCAGCATCGTCGCCACGTTTCCGCCATCCGGCCTCAGAACCTGTCCGGAGTCCACCTGTTGTGACTTCTGGATCTCCGCCGGAAGAATGGAATAGACACGGAGGCCTTTGAGCAGGGCCGCCACGGGAGCCAACTGCGGCGTGCCGGAAAGCAACGGCATCAGCAGGTCGCGCGGCTCCACGGTCGGGGCGATGCCCGGCAGGTTGGTGCTGAACCGGGCCTTTCCGCGGTCAAAGTGGACGGAGGCCGAAGGATGGACAAGGCGACAGCTCTCCCGCGTCACTTCGAAATCACGTCCCTTCAAGGCCCGCAACTCGAACGCATACCAGCCCCTGGTCAACGGATCCTGGCCGATCTGGAAATCCAGACGCAACCCCGTGGAGGCAGGTCGAAGGCTTGTGTTCGAGCGGAAGCACACCACATTCAAGCCGCCCTGGTTCTCGATGACGCTTTCCAGGGGCTGCGACATGCAGTCGCTGATAAAACGCAGGGCCTTGAGGATGTTGCTCTTGCCCGCGCCGTTCTTGCCAACGAGAAAAAGCGGATTGTGGAAGTCGATCTCCGCCTGCTCCAGGCTGCGGAAGCGCAGCAGGGAGAGGCGGCGGATGGGCAGATAGTCCGAGATCATGGCCGCGCTCCTTCGTCCGGCATCTCCACCACGCGCAGGCCCTCGTTGCCGCGCGGATCGATGACCTTCACCGCCACGCGCCAACGTTCGCCGGGCTTGTGGCGCGCCGGGCGCGGTACGGGCAGGCTTCGGAAGCCGCGCAAGGCCGCAAAGGCGCTTTGCTCCACGGCGCCCACGTCGCCCAGGGCTTTGGCCAGCCGGTCCCACTTGGTGTGGTCGGGAAAAAAGGCCTGGCTGATGCAGAAGGTGCGGCCGTCGTAGTCGCCGTCCAGGAACCAGGCGGCGATGCGCTCCCGGCTGGTGGGATGGAGCGTGTTCCCCACCGGGTCGTAGACATCCATGCCTTCCACCTCAAGCACGAACTGACCGTCGCCCTGTCGTTCGGGCGCCTTCACCCGCGGCGCGCTGAAGACGGTGAAGATCTGGCTGCCGGGTTGGGTCTTAAGCAGGTCGTCCATGGCCACGTCGGGTCGGATGAGCGCCATGTGCAGACGCAGGTGGGGATGCTGGGCCTGCTCGATGGCGTCCTGGGCGGCGGCATCGAAGCCGAAGGCGGCGAAGACCAGCTCGTCGTGGCCGCGCCGGCTGGCCTGGCGCACCACCTCCTCCACCTGCCAGGCGCTGAGGTTGCCCATCGCGGGGCCGATGCTGACAGCCACTCGACGGGTGCCGCCGTCCGTGCTCCACTCGCCCTCGGCGTGCAGCAGGCCGGCCTCGCTGAGCGGCTCCAGGCCCAGGAAGCGCTGGTTGTGGTTGCCGGGGAAGTCCACGCCGCTGGCCTTGAGCAGGCGCAGCATCTTGTGCAGGTGGGCCTCCGCGTTGACGGCCGCGCCCAGGCCGGCTGCGCCGGCGAAAGTCTCCAGCTCCCCGTCCGGCGCGCCGCCGATGGGGCTGTCCGGTCCTTCCTCGCGGGCGATGACGCCCTCCACCGTGAAGGGGCCGGCCACCCGCACCACGCCGCCGACGGGATCCGGCTTGTCCACCAGTTCCTCCAGCGGGGCATTGGCCTCGATGCAGCGGTTCACCTCGTCCATCTTGGCGCGCCAGGCGGCGCGGTAGGCGGCCAGCGCCCGGGCCAGCGGCGCGGGCCAGTCCGGGTCGGTGTCATAGGGGACCTCCCACTCCCGCCAGGCGCTGTCCGGTAGTTGCCAGCGGCGGCGGTCAGCCTCGCTGATGGCGCGCTTGCCCTCCTTCTTCTGCTTCTCCAGCAGCTTGGTGGCCAGGGTGCGGCGCAGCTCGGGCGTCACCTTCGCCAAGGCGGCGTTCAACTCCGCAAGATGCGCCGCCAGGATGGGCTCGTGGCGGGCGAAGATGGGGTCCAGGGAGCTGTTGCGGGCGATGCTCTTCAGGGTGATGTGGGAGACGGTCTTGCACTGGAAGGTGAAGCGTGAAGTCGGTGGTGAACCCCCATCCCGGCCTTCCCCCTGGGAGGGGGAAGGAGCCGGAAGCCAGGCACCCTTGGGGTTGCGCTCCAGGTCCTCCGCGCTGAGGGGGCGTAGCTTGTACATGGCGTACTTGGCGGTGAGCAGGCGCTGGCGGGCCAGGGCCAGGGCCACGCGGCTGGTGTCGCAGGTGATCCAGCGCCGCCCCCACTGCTCCGCCACGAAGGCCGTGGTGCCGCTGCCGCAGGTGGGATCCAACACCAGATCACCAGGGTCGGTGGTCATGAGCAGGCAACGCTCGATGACTCGATTGTTGGTCTGCACGATGTAGACTCGATCTGGCGCGCCACCCACATCCGTCCAAAGCGAATGTTGAGCATAGGCCGAGAAATCTGAGAGTCGCCTCAAGTAGCGATGCGTGTTTTCCTGAGCCATGACACGCTCCGCTCCGATCAGACGGCGCATGCCCTCCTCGTTGGTCTTCCAGCGGTTCTTCTCATTCGGCGTGAACTCCTTTCCGTCAACCGAGACAGGAAACCAACACGCCGCCCCTTCTCCTTTATCACGACCAATGCTGGCTGAAGTAAGATTGTCTGCTGTGAAGAGATCTGCGCCCTTGGGCAGTCGCTCTCCGTTCTCGTACTGTCGTCTTTCTCCGGAAGGCAGGAACACGTTGCGGTAGTGATCCGCACCTTCACCACTTGGCTGCTTCTCGTTGTATACAGGGCGGTACTTGGTCTTCGTCGCATCCTTCGCGTACCACAGCAACGTGTCCGAGACGATCGGTATGTAGGTGTTGGTCGCCGATGTGGTTTTCTGGAATTGGATCGAGGCGACATAGTTCTCAGTGCGGAACACCTCATCCATCACCAGCCGCACCCGGTGCAGGTTCTCGTCGCTGATTTGGACAAAGATGCTGCCCGTCTCCGCCAGCAGCTCCCGCGCCAGGATCAGGCGGTCGCGCAGGTAGGCCAGGTAGCTGTGGATGCCCAGGGTCCAGGTGTCGCGGTAGGCCTTGACCATCTCCGGCTCGCGGGTCAGGTCCTGCACGCGGTCCTTCACGTCGCGCTGGCCCAGGCTGGGCTGGAAGTTGCTCTTGAAGGAGATGCCGTAGGGCGGGTCCAGGTAGATCATCTGCACCTTGCCGGCCAGGTTCTCCCGCCTGGCCAAGCTGGCCATCACCTGCAGGCTGTCCCCCAGGATCAGGCGGTTGGCCCAGTCCACCTCGTGCTGGTAGAACTGCACGGCCTGGGCGTAGCTCTGCTGCGGGTCGGCGAAGAGGTCGCGCTGCACGTCCTCCCGCGCCAGCACCTTGAGGATGGCCTGGGTGGAGACCCGTTCGTGGATGTGCAGGGCCACGGGGTCGGTCACGAACCAGGGCGCCTCGCGCTTGCCGCTCCACTCCAGCCAGGGCTCGTGACGGCGCAGGGCCTCCGCCAGCAGCCGCGCCTCCTCTTCCGTCAGGGCGCGCTGGCAGGCAGTCTCCAGCAGCTCGGGCAGGCGGTCGGTCTTCAGCGGATCATCGCTGGTGCGCAGTGCGGGTGACAAGTGCGGATTGTACTCATGGCGCAGCGGCGGCAGCGGCGCGATGGAGCCCGCCCCTTCCAGCCCGGCCGGCGGATTGTTGGCCCGGGTGGCCGTGTGCCGCAGGGCGTCGACGCGCCCCTTCGCTTCGCTCCCTGGAGAGGCTTTCTTGCGGGGCATGGGTGGTTCTCGCGCCTAGTGTGAGTGGCGCCTTGAAGGTAGAAATGGACAGCGATTGGGCGAAGGTCCTGGCGGACTGAAGGACGTGCAATTCGCCATCGCCAGCGAAGCGGGATCCCGCCACGCCGCCCACAGCAGCCGCCAGCAGGAGGGCCGCGGCCTTGATCAACAGCCGGCGCAGCTTGCGCCAGCGCACGCGCAAGAGGACTTGCTCAGGGGCGCTCCGGCTGCCGCAGCCACACCTGCGCCGTCAGCGCCTCCAAGCGGAACTCCGCCGGCCCCTCCAGCTCCCGGCTCCAGACCGCCCCTTCCAGCGCGTTGCGCCAACTGCCCGGCGCCAGGTCAAGCGTGACGACCGCCTCCCCCGCTCCCCGGTTGAACAACACGACGGCTCGTCGCCCGTCCAGCGTCCGCTCATAGCCCAGCAGGCCCCGCGGGTCATCGAGCAGGATCCAGCGCCGCTCCCCCGCGGAGAACAGGTCCGGATCCGACGCGCGGAGGGCGGCGAGGCGGGCCAGGAAATCACGATGCGCCGTGTCCGCCACCACGGGCGTGGGCGTCACCAGACCTTGGGAAAGACCGTCCCCGAAGGGTCGGACGGACTCCGCCTCGTAGGCGTAGTCCGGCCACACAATGGGCTTGCGGTTGTCCGGGTCGTCGGCCCCCCACATGAGGAACTCGTCGCCATTCCAGATGTGCGGCGCTCCATGCCACGTGTATTGCAGCACGCGGATGAGGCGGATGACCGCCACATCCTCCCCGCTGGGTGGCCCCAGCCGGGTGGCGCTGTTCTCGCGCGGATTGACCTGGTGCTTGTAGCGGCCGCGGTTGGCCACGCAGCTGGCCAGGCGGGGCGTGTCGTGGCTGGCGCAGAGGTTCATCATGGCCCGTCGGCGGTCGTCGGCCATGCCCGCGTAGAGCGAGTCCAGGTGGGCGGCCAGTCCCGTCGCCGTCAGCCAGGGGGGCGTCTGGGCGAAGAAGCTGCGCACGGGCATGTACCAGTGGTAATGCATGACGGCGTCGAAGGCCTCGAGCCAGGGTTTGGGGTCCATCATGTCGAGGGGCCAGCGCTCCCACCAGATCTCCCCCACCAGCAGGGCCTGTGGATTGATGCGCTTCACCTCGTCGCGATAGCGCAACCAGAAGCCCAAGGGCACCTGCTCGGCCACGTCCAGGCGGATGCCGTCCACGCCATCGGCGGGGTCGCCATCCCCGTCGGGATCCAGCCAGCGGCGGGTGACGGCCAGCACGTGCGCCGCCACCCCCTCGTCGAGGGTGCAGTCCCGGCACAGGCCGCCGCGCCTTCCCCCGGGCTGCTCCGTTTGCCGCACGACGGGCAGCTCGCGGATGCCCGCCCAGCCCTCCCAGTCGAACTCGTCGGCCGCGGTGGCGGGGTCGTCCCAGCTCCGCACCTGGTACCACGAGGCGAAGGGTGAGGCCGCGCCGCGCGTCCGCAGATCCTGGAAGGCCCAGAACTCCGTCCCGGTGTGGTTCCAGGAGAAGTCCAGGATGAGGCGCATGCCCCGGCCATGCAGCTCCCGGATGAGCTTGAGCAGGAGTTTGTCGGCGGCCGTCCACTTCCAGGTGGCAGGGTCGGCCGGATCCTCCAGGACAGCGAGGATCTCGTCCCCGCCGGGATCGGGTCCGAAACAGCGGTCCACGTGATGCCAGGCGCGGGCGTCATACTTGTGCAGGCTGGGGGCGTCGTTGACGGGATTCAGGTAGAGGGCGGTCACCCCCAGGGCCTGCAGGTCGTCCAGGCGGTCCAGCACGCCCTGGAGGTCACCCCCATAGCGCCGGTGATGGACCCAGGTGTAGAAATCGCCATCCTCGGGCCTCACCCAGGGATCGGGCCGGTACCAGTCCCAGCCCCAGGGCGTGGTGCTCCAGGCGGGCGGCTTGCCGTGCGGCCAGGCTCCCTGGGCGTCACGGATGACGGGATCGTTGCCCGGATCGCCGTTCCAGAAGCGTTCGACAAAGACCTGGTACCAGACGGCATCGTGGGACCAGGCGGGAGCGGGCGGATCGGCCGCCGACAGGATGGCGGGAAAACAGATCAGGCAAAGGCACAGGGAGCGCGTCATGGGAATCTCCTGCTGCTGCAGGCGGTCTTCCGCGCACCGCCCGGACCCAGCATGGCAAAGACCGGCCGCAGGCTCAAACAGAAAAGCGGGCGGTTCCGCCAGACCGCCCGCAAAATGCAGCTCGACGGCGCGTCGACTCAAAGAACCGGCGGCACGGGCGGCTGGGGCGGCGCTGGCGGATGGACGGCACGCTCCATGGCGGCCACGTAAGCCTGGGTTTCCAATTCCGCCAGGCGCTCCTGCCGCTCCCGCGCCCCGCTGTTGAACCAGATCGCGGCCAGCCAGGCCAGGCCCGCGAACAGGCCGATGGTGCTGAAGCCCAGCGCCACCACGCGGTCGTCGCCCTGGAGGTTGGCCCAGAGGACCAGCAAGCCCAGCCCGCATCCGATGAGCAGCATGGGCATGATGTAGGGATTGCCCCTGGCCCGCTGGGGCTCCGGCGGAATGGGGATGTGCAGCTCCATGGCCCGCAGGCGCTCCTCCTGGTTCAGGCGGCGGGTGCGGAACCTGAAGTACATGGAGAGCACCGCGGCGCCGAAGACCACCAGGAAGAATGTGACGGGCACGAGGATCTCCGCCGGTGGCGCGCTGTCCTTGATGTAGACGGGTTCGACGCGGGCGGACGGCTGGATGGTGGTGACGGCCGTGTCGGCATGGGCGATCTGGCTGCTCATGGTGTGGTCCTCTCTTGAAAGCTCTGTTGTCCGCTACATGGGAGGAGTCCGCGCCGCGGAATGTTACATCCCTGCCGAAAAAGTTCCGCTGTAACATCCGGTCCCTCCGCCTCCTCTTATCCCATGCACGGCGGAACAGGGAAGGAAGGGCGCGTCAGGCGTGGATGAACTTCATACTCAGGACTTCGCAAGCCTGCTGGCCGCCCACGAGGACATGGTCTGGACCCTCTGCCTGCGCATGACCGGGAGCCGGGAGCTGGCCCAGGACGCCCACCAGGAGTGTTTCATTCGTGTCTGGCGGGCCTTGCCCTCCTTTCGCGGCGAAGCCAAGCCCTCCACCTGGATCTGGCGCATCGCCGTGCGCTGCTGCCGGGAGATCCTGGCGCGGGAGCGTCGCCTGCCGGCGGACGAGAGCGAGGCCCTCGACACGCTGGCCGCCCCCGACCGCGGCGCGGGGGCCGACCTGGAGCGGCGCGACGCCGTGGCCTACTTGCTGGGGCTGCTCAAGCCGCGCGAGCGGACCATCGTCCACCTCTTCTACACGCAGGAACTGTCCTGCGAGGAGGTGGCCGAGGCGATGGGCATGCGGCCAGGCGCCGTGCGGGTGGCCCTGCATCGGGCCCGCGAGACGATGAGGGCCGGCTGGGAGGCATCGCACCACGAGTCCGGACAAAGGGTGGCCGACCTGGCGCCGGCCCGGGAGTATCGATCATGAACACGACGAAGCAGCGCTCTGGCGCTGATCCCTTCGAGGACTTCCTCCGGCGGCGCCTCGGTCCCGCTTCCAGGGAGACACCGCCATCCCACCTGCGCCAAGCCATTCTGGCCCAGGTGGCGGCCCTGCCCGTCCCCGAGCCGCGTTTCCGTCTTCGTCCGGCCGTGGTGGCCAGCGCCTTGGCCGTCGCTTTCCTGGCGCTGGCCATGGGGTGGCTGCTCACGGGGCCGGTGGACCTGCTGGCGCAGGTGGGCGGGCACCTTCACCCGGCCCTGCCGGAGGTCTCGTGGCGCAGCGGCCTGGGTCTGCTCGCCGGGGGAGGCTGGCTGGGTCTGTTGCGCAGCCCTGTGGCCCTGGCGGTCTTGCCTTTCCTGCTCCTGCCCCTGCTCTACTTCCTCCAGGACGAGCACTAGCAGCCTGTCGGGTTTGGGCCTTGGATGGGATTCGCGCCCAAATCGAGGCCGGTTTTTCGGAAGTTTCGCAGGGCATACTGGTGGTCTGTTCAACCCGGATTCTGCAATTGCCCAGCCAGTGAAGAGGAAAGCACCGTCTGATCTTGTTGATTACCTGGGTGTTCGAAGCCAACAGGTAACATCAACGGAGGGACCAGACGGTGCAGACGAAACTTAGGGCAATGGGTGGTCAAGAGCTCGTGCTTGGACTGAGTTCGAAGCCTCTAACCGCCTGGGGAGGGCTAGCAGTGTTCGCGTCGTTTTGCGAAGCGATCGGGTTTCGGCGGGTGGTCGAGCACGCCCTGGGCGGGTTCCAGCGGACCAGCCCCAATGCCCTGCCCGTCGCGGATCACCTAGTCGGCTTCCTGGCCGGGGTATTGACGGGGGCCAGCCGCTTTCTTCACCTGGAGCGGCTGCGGACGGACCAGCCCCTGCGGGCGATGTTCGGGGTCAAGCGCTTCTGCGCCCCGACGACCTATGCCCGATTTTTCCAGAGTTTCACTCGCCAGCAGGGCGAGGATGTCTTCGGCACGCTGACCCGGTGGGGTCTGGGCCTGCTGCCCGCACGTGAGGAGGGCTACACGCTGGACCTTGATAGCACGGTGCTGGAGCGCTGGGGCACTCAGGAGGGCGTGGCGCGGGGCTACAACCCACGTCGCCCAGGGCGGGGATCGCACCATCCGCTGTTGGCAGGCCTGGCAGAATGCCGCTGGCTGCTGCATGGATGGCTGCGGGCGGGCAACGCCGCCGCGGGCAATCATGCTGTGGGCTTTGTCACGGAGTGCCTGGCCTTGGCAGAGGGGCGCGCGACCATTGCCCGGGTGCGGGCGGACAGCGGCTTTTTCGCCGACGTGCTCCTGACGTTCCTGGAGACGCTCCTCCTGCCCTATCTGATCAAGGCGCGGATGACCAAGCAAGTGAAACGGGCAGCGATCAACATCGAAACCTGGCAGCAGGTGGCGCCGGGGATCGAGGTGGCCGAAACACAGGTCACGTTGCTGGGATGGAAGCAGGCGCGGCGGTTGGTGGTGATCCGCCAGGAGGAGGCCAAGAAGGCAACGCCGGCGCATGGACGGCGCTTGTTCGAACTGAAGGGCTACCTGTTCCAGGCCATCGTGACGAGTCTGTCCGAGGACCAGATGGATGCGGTGACGGTCTACCGCACCTACAATGCCCGTGGGGAGTTCGAGAATCGCATCAAGGAACTCAAGCGCGGCTGTGGCCTGGAAGGCTTTTGCCTGGAGTCCTTTCGCGCCACGGAGTGCGTGCTGCGCACGCTGATGCTGTTGCACAACCTTATCCAGCACTTCCAGGACCGGATTGGCTTGCGTCCGGCATCGCGGCCCACGGAGGAAGGAAAGCGCCATGTGCTTGAGACACTTCGCTTTCGCTTCTTCGTCTGCGCCACCTCGCTCGGACGCTCGGGACGAAAGAGGTTGCTGCGCTATTCCGCAACCGACACTTGGTGGACAGGCTTTCAAGCCGCTCTGGCACGGCTTTCACAGCAAGTCCCAATTGCAGAGCAGTTGCCCATCCCCCTGCTGGAGCCAACTGCAGCATGCTGATGTGTCACACCTGACCGCCAACTGCAGAATCCGGGTTCAAGAAACTTGCGGAAAATCCGGACCGAGTGGGGCGATGAAGACCGCCAAGTGGCCACGTCCGACAGGCTGCTGGCCCGGCTGATCAGAACCACATGCGCCACACCAGCCTGGCGCTGCGCCCCGCCTCGGGCATGATGCCGCGTAGTCTGCTCAAGTGGTTGCGGTACTCCTGGTCCAGGGCATTGTCCACTCTCACATCCATTTGATGCAGGCGTCCACCCAGCACGCCTCGCCAACCCGTCAACAAGTCCAGGCGCAGCCATCCCGCCGTGCGGGCCTCCGGCAGCGCCTCCGGATCCTCCGCCCGGTAGACCTGGTCCTGCGCCAGGGCGCCGCTCAGCTGGACGCCCGCCTCCCAGGCCCGCCAGATGCGGACGGCCTGCAGCCGCGCGGTGGCGGGGGGCACGGCGGGCAGGGGTCCGCCTTTGGCCAGCCGGGCCCTCACCAGGGAGGCACCCAGCTGGGCGCGCCACCGCGGGTCGTGCCAGGCGGCATCCAGTTCCAGGCCCGAATGCCGGGCGTCGCGGCCCACCGTGCGATACTCGAAGAGGTCGGCGCGCCGCGGGCTCAGGCGGCCGGTGAAGCTGGGAAAGACGTAGTCCTGGAACTCCTGGTGGAAGCCACGCAGGTGGAGGGTGAGGCCGGACCACCGCGCCTTCGCGCCGGCCTCCAGCAGCCAGCCCCGCTCCGCGCCCAGCTCCGGGTTGCCGATCTCGTAGGAATAGGCGGCCAGATGGGGGCCGCCACTGAACAGCTCCTCGACGGTGGGCGGCCGCCAGGTGCGCAGCAGGCTGCCGCCGGGTTGCAGACGCCAGGTCCCCCAGGACAGCTCCGGAGCGTCCACCTGCAGGGCGGCGCTCAAGCCGTGGAAGCTGCGCTCGCGAATGTGCCCGACGACCAGGCTCATCCGCTCCCGGTCCGGAGCCAGGCGGCGGCTTTCCCCGCGCAGAGCGCCCTGCAGGTGCCAGCCTCCGGGCAGCAGCGCGTGCTCCAGCCAGGCCAGGGAAAGCTGTCGCTCGTCCGTGTCCGGGGCATGGCTCAAGCCGCCCGTGGCGAAGTTGCGCCAATGGGCGGCCAGGCGGAGCTGCCCCTGGCGGAAGCTTCCCCAGGCGGGGAGGCCAAGCTCCAGGCCTGTCTCCGCCGACAGCACGTCGAAGGAGACGCCCAGCAGGCCGCTGCTCTCGAACTCCGCGTGCTCGTAGTGGGAGAAGGTGCCCGCCAGCTTCACGTGCCGGAGGCCCCGGGCGGGTCGCAGGTCCGCCTCCACATGAAGGTTGCGCCGGGCCAGCTCGATGTCCACGCCCTCGGGATGCCCGCCCACGAAGCCGCCGGGAATGCCGTAGGCGCTCTCATAGAGAGTGGCGCCCACCCCCACCCGCCGCCGGTCGCCCACATGGGCGATCCCCGTGCTGAGACTGCCGGTCCCCAGCCCCGAGTTGCCCAGGCGCCCGGCCGGCGTGCGCAGGTCTCCTGCCTGGCGCCAGGACCCCCCCGCCATCCAGCCCATCTGGTGCCAGGATCCGTCCAGGCGGGCGGAGGATCCCAGGGAACCGGAGGCTGTCTCCGCCACCAGGGCGACCGTGCCCTCCGGCTTGACGGGCAGTTCGCCGGGAAGCAAGCCGCGCTCCACATCCAGCACGCCGCCCGCCGCGCCGGAGCTGAACAGCAGGGTCTCGGCGCCACGGATCCACACCACTTGCCTGGCCACCAGCGGTTCCATGGCCACGGCATGATCCGCGCTGGTGGCGGACAAGTCCCCGGTGCCGGCGCCATCCTCCAGCAACAGCAGCCGATCCCCGGAGTGGCCGCGCAGGACGGGCCGGGCCGGGGCGGGACCCATGCTGCGCGTGGCGATGCCGGTCTGCTCGTCCAGGGTCTCGGCCAGGGTCGAGCCCAACTCCCGTTGAAGCTCCGCCGTGCGCAGCATCAGGGCGGGGTCGTGGAGTTGCTCCAGCCGCTCCGCCTCGCCCGACACCCGGATCTCCGCCAGGGCGAGGGCGCGCGGCTCCAGCCGGATGGTCAGGCGAAGGGAATCGCAGCCTTCCAGCCGCAGGTCCTGCACGTGGTCGCGGTGCCCCAGGTGGGTCACGCGCACGCGATGCCCGCCGTAAGGCACATGGCGGAACGTGAAGGTGCCCTGGGCATCGGTTGCGGTTCCGCGCCCCAGTTCCAGCAGGAAGACATGGCTGAGGGGCAGGGGCTGGCCGTCGCGGGCATCCAGCACCCGGCCCTGGAGGACGGCGCAGTCCGGCCCGGCCAGGGCGCGGAGCGCCGTGGCCAGGGTCAGGAAGGCCAAGCCCAGGCCCTGGCGGAACCCCCGGAGGGATCCCGCCTGGACGCTGTGGAACAAGCTCATGGCTGGGTCACCGTCAAGGAAATCTGGGAGGAGGCGCCATGGTGCTGGTGGCCAAGGCTCCCGGCCGCGGGCTCCACGTGAACCGGCAGGTTGGGCGAGACGTAGTCCGCGTGGCCCTCGTGCAGGATGCGCACCACGATCTCCGCCCCCCCGGCGGAGACGCCCGTCAGGATGAAGGACCACTGCGCCTGGTCCACGGTCACTTCCAGGATCGACGGGTTGTGCAGGATCTCCAGGCTGTGATCGCCCTCCGGATCGGCCTCGGGCCTGAACCAATGCCCTGACTCGTCCAGGAAATGCACGAGGATCGGACCCAGACTCTCTCCTTCATGGACTTGCAGTTCCCCCTCCACGTCCAGGGGATCCGCCGAGGCGGCCATTACCAGGGTGTCCGCGCCCATCACCAGGGCCACACCCACCGCCTCCAGGTGGCGCGCGTGCCCGTCATTGTCGTTGTCATGGTCGCAGGCCGAGAAGGCCAGGGCCAAGCCCAGCGCTAGGGCGCCGGATAGCAGATATCGTGACATGGTGATCCCTCCATCGGATGAAGCCTGCCGGGGTGGGCAGGCGGACGACTTGCCGTGGCCGGGCCACGGAGATCAGGTTGTCAGACGGGAAGGAATCGGGGTGGACCGCGCACGGCCACGCCGCGGCGGGACGGCAGCCAGGGGGCGGACCAGGTCGTGGCGGCAGGCGCCCCCTGACT
The DNA here is from genome assembly GCA_030685015.1 of bacterium. NCBI lineage: Bacteria > bacterium. The sequence continues at coordinate 11,723 of JAUXWS010000028.1, read as the reverse complement.
GGCCAGCATCGGCATCAAGGGTGGGGTGACGTGTTCGTCGCCGTGGGCCAGCTGGAACAGCGTGACAGGGCAGGGATCCATGCAGGCGGGGAGTGCTCTCAGCTCCGCGTGATCCGGCGGCAGCTCGATCCCATGGTTGTGGTGCAAGTCCAGGGTGGCGACCAGGGGCAGATAGAGCGCCAGCAGTCCCAGCCGCAATAGAGCGTTGCGCGTGGGCCGAAGCAACCAGGAAAGGGGCCGGAACGCGACGGTCATCATGGCCCCAACTTAGCAAGGAAATGGGTCCAAGCTTTGACAGGTGTCCGAGCCTTCATCGGACACCTCGGCATAAATTGCCGTGCAACCAAATGGAACTGCGTTGGTCTGGACGCCTTTCCTTTTCTGCCGCGGCCGCGGACCGTTTGCATTGATCCCTTGGAGTTCGCCCCGATCCGGAGGAATGATGGCACGCACCCAAGCGGCCCGTACCCTGCTGGTTGTCGCCCTGACCCACACCCTGCCTTTCGCCGTCGAGGCGGCCGGCCCCCAGCGCACGGCCCAGGCCTGGCCATTGGGGGAGGCCAGCCTCCATCTGGACGGAATATTGGACGAGGAGGCGTGGTGCAGCGCATCCTGGGTGAGCGGCCTGACCCAGAAGGATCCGGTGGAAGGTGAGCCCGGAGCCGAACTGTCCGAGGTCGCCTTCTGCTATGACGAGCGCAATCTCTACATCGGCGCCCGTCTGTGGACCCCGCTCACCGGACGCCTGCGCACCCGCCTGGGTCCTCGTGACGACATGGCGCAGACCCAGGCCCTCTTCATCTCCCTGGACACCTATCACGACCGTCGCACGGCCTGGACCTTCGGCACGACGGCGGCCGGGGTACGCGTGGACTTCCTTCACCCGGAAGACTCGGAGATGAATCAGGTGTTGTCCTGGGATCCGGTCTGGGACGTGCGCACCACCGTGCACGACGACCATTGGGTGGTGGAGGCGCGCATCCCCTTCACCCAACTGCGCTTCAATCCCGGCGAGGAGCAGGTGTGGGGGCTCCAGATCGACCGGTGGACGCCGGAGCGCAACGCCGAGGACTACTGGTGCATGGTGCCACGCTCCGAGACGGGCTGGGCCAGCCGCTTCGGCGAATTGCACGGCATCCGCGGCATCCGTCCTTCGCGTCGACTGGAGTTGCTGCCCTACGTGGCGGGAGAGCTGAGTCTGCCGCACCGGCCCGACCCTGACGACCCCTTCCTGGACGAACATGAGCTGGACGGCCGCCTGGGCGGAGATCTCAAGATGGGCGTGGGTCCCAACCTCACCCTGGACGCCACCTTCAACCCGGACTTCGGGCAGGTGGAGGCGGACCCGGCCGACATCAACCTCACGGCCTTCGAGACCTTCTTCGAGGAGAGACGGCCCTTCTTCATCGAGGGGGACCGCCTGCTGCGGGGCCTGGGTCCCCGCTACTTCTACTCTCGACGCATCGGCGCCCCGCCCCGTCCGCAGGCCCTGCCGGACACCCTTACCCATGTCGACCTGCCCACGGCCAGCCGCATCCTGGGCGCCGCCAAGCTGACCGGGCGGCTGACGGGCGGCACCTCGGTGGGCGCGCTGGCGGCGGTGACCGGTGTGGAGCGGGCCGGCATCCACAATCAGGCCAGCGGCGGGACAGGATCGCTGCGCCTGGCCCCGCGCACATCCAGCGGCGTCCTTCGTGTGCAGCAGGACTTCCCCGGCCGGGGCGCCGTGGCCGGCCTCACGCTCACGGGTCTGCACCGTGACTTCGAAGGCGACGCCCGGCTGGCCGCCCGCCAGCCTCGGCAAGCCTTGAGCGGGGGTCTGGACTGGGATCTGCGCGACGAGGCGGGTCTCCACTCCCTGGTCGGCAACGTGGGCTTCAGCCGGGTGGAGGGAGACAGCGCCGCCATGCTGGCCCTGCAGCGCTCCCCCGTCCACTATCTCCAGCGTCCGGATGCCGGGCACGTTCATCTCGATCCAGGGCGCCGCGCCCTGACCGGCTGGACGGGCGCCCTCGAGCTGAAGCGTATCGGCGGCCGCCATTGGCGCTGGTCGGCCGGCGCCGCCGCCGAATCGCCCGGCCTGGAGTTGAACGACCTGGGACAGCTTTCCAGCGCTGACGACATCTCCACCTGGGGCAGTCTCACCTGGCAGGAAAACCAGGGCAAGGGTCCCTTCCGCCGCTGGTCGGCCTGGCAGAATCTGGAGGGTGAGTGGAACTTCGGAGGGCTGCCCACCGGGGCGGAGTTGCGCAGCGGCGTCTGGGGCCAGCTGACCAACTACTGGTCCATCAATCTCGAGGCGGCCCACGGCCGGGCGACCTACAGCGACGACAAGAGCCGGGGCGGCGTGGTCCTGGGCGTGCCGGGCTGGAATTCGGTCAACCTGAACGCCAACAGCCCCGATCTGCAACGCCCCAACGCCGTATCCGGCGGCGGCTCCTGCACCTGGGGCGAGGATCGGCGCCTGGCGGTGGACGCCTGGGCCTTCGGCCGTTTCCGGCCTCTTCCCGCCGTGGAGATCCGCGTCAACCCCTCCGCCACGCGTTCCTGGAACCCAGCGCAGTACATCGACACTCTGATTCCCACCGACACTGGCCTGGATAATGATCTGGCCATTTTCTCTCGCCTGGACTACCGGGAGGCGCGGTTGTCCACCCGCCTGCGATACACCTTCAGTCCCAGGCTGCGCGTGGAGATCTATGCCGAGCCCTTCATGGCCAGTCTTCGCTTCAACGACCCCGGCCGCCCGGCCGGCGCGCGCAGCCAGCACATCGAGCGCTACAAGGCGCACGGCCTGCTGGATCCGGTCAGCAACGGCGCGTGGTTGATCAACGAGGAAGGCGGCCAGCTGGCGGTGCCGCAGCCCGATGCTGAGTTCATCTCCTGGCGCAGCACCTGTGTCCTGCGCTGGGACTGGAGTCTGGGAAGCAGCCTGCACCTGGTCTGGCAGCAGGACCGCGTCCGCTTCATCCCGCGCGACGACCCGGCCCGCACACCGGATCCCTTGCACGCTCTCTCCATCGGCGGGGACAATCTGATCGCGGTGAAGATCACCAGCTGGTTGCCTTTGGGATGAGCAGGTGAGCCGGAGTACCGTGCCGGAGGTGGGACTTCTATTCAGTTTTGATCGAGGCCCTCCCACCTCCCCCCACCCGCCCTTCGAAGGGGCGTCATGGGGAGCGCGGGGCCAAACCTGAAATCCGTGTTGCGGGTTCCCGCCGATCGGCCTCCTGCCGCGACAAGAATGCGTGACATGCCTGCGGCGCCTGACACACCCGCCACCCTTCCGGGCGAATCCGGCCCTGCCGTCACGCAGTGCGGTCGGACCTCGTCTACCACATGCGGCTCCAGTTGAGCGCCATGCCGCTTTGCCCCCGGCTGCCGGTGGAAGTATCCAGGCGCAGATGGCGAGAGAGGATGTAGTCCACGTTGAGACGGAAGAGATCCTGTTGGCTGAGGGATTGCTCGTAGCGCAGCAGGACGCGGGGCCCCAGGTACTTGCCGACCATGAGGGTGCCCAGGCCTTCCTCGCCGCCGGTTTCCACGCGCAGCAGGTCGATGTGCAGGGTGCGGGAGAGGCGCGCCTGGAGGGCGGCCATGCCGTAGTCCGCCGCCAGCTGGGTGGCCTGCCGTTGAAGCATGTCCTGCTGCTGGTTGTCCAGCTCCTCCGTGGAGCGGCGGAAGAGCAGCAGCGCCATGATCTCGCCCTCGTCCAGGGGCGGCTCCGAACTCAACTCGAGCAGCGGCTGCTCCATTGTGCCGGTCAGGCGGACGGTGATGAGCGTGTTGCCCACACTGGCCGACAGCTCCAGGTCGAGGCGCGGGGTGAGAACCTCGTCGCCAAACCAGGAGAGGGTGCCTGACTGCACGGCGAACTGGCGGCCGAGCAGGCTGAACTGCCCCGACAGCACCTCCATGTCGCCCACCAAGGCGGTCCGGCCCTCGGTCATGCGCAGCGTGAGACGTCCCCGACTCTCCAGGTCAAGCTCGCCGCCACGCAGCCGCACGCGGTTGGGAATGCGCAGCTCCAGTTCCAGCTCGAGGGAATCCTGCCAGACGGTGGTCCCCCCCGCCACCTTGTCGCTCCCCTGCTCCCCGCCCATGGACAATCCCCAAAGGATCGCCTCGCCGCTCATGTCATGCAGGTCGCGGGGCAGCTCGGGAATGCGCGCCTCGCCGTTGGCCAGCTCCAGCCAGCCCTTCCCCTCGGGATGGCGCACGCGGCCGCCCAGCGCCAGCCGGGCCCGACCGAAGAGGTGGGTGCCGTCCGTGCGCCGCAGGTCCAGGTTCTCCATGCGGAGCTGGCCGTCCAGACGCGGATCGGCAAAGGGCCCGAAAGCGTGCAGCTCCAGGTCGCCCCGTCCGGACATCCACAGGTCATAGGGCAACAAGGGATTGATGTCCTCCAAGGCGAGGGCGGAGGCGGTCAACCGCACCTCCAGATCGCCCGGCCGCCGCTCCCACGAGTCGTCCACCGCCGCGAGCGGCAGCGGCAGGTCCAGGGTGCCCGCCAGCACTTGGCGCTCGCCGCGCAACACTCCCAGGGTCGAGTGCAGCACGGTGTCCGTCTCCCGGCCGTCCATCCGCAAACTGGCCGTGGCGCGATAATCCGTCAGGCGCGGTTCGCCATGCACGGCCGCCGCCAATTCCCCCTCCAGGCGAGGGTGGCGGGCCGACCCGGCGAGACGGGCCTGCCCGTCCACCACCAGAACGGGCGCGTCGGACGGATCCATCGAGGCGGTGGGCAGGAGCAGGGGGAAGTGCCTGAGCTGGACGGCCAGATCCAGCTCCTCGAAGCCCGGCCGGGCCGCCAGCGGCCAGAGGGTGAGACGGGCCGGCAAGCGGCCCAGGGCCGCCAGTAGCGAATCCCCGTCCTGCATGATGGACAAGGTCAGGGCAGGACCGTCGAGGGGGCCCGCCACGACCAGGGCGAGATCAAGTCGGCCGGCGCTGCCGGCCTGCAGACTGTTCAGCTCCAGTCGACCGCTAAGTCCAATGGATGAGGCGGTCAAGTCCAGGTGCAGCGGGCCGGGCCGCGGCACGGCGGGATGAAGATCCGGCCAGGGGAGGCGACGCAGGTCGAGATCGGCGACCAACTCCACCCGGTTGAGGAGGGAGTCCGGGCCAAGGAGTGCCTGCGCGGCGAGGTGGCCCATGCTGCCCGCCATTGCCAGATCCTCCAGCCCGACGCCGCCAGTGGCAGGCAAGGCAAGCGTAAAGGGTCGCTCGGTGGACAAGGTGCCGTCGCCCACGGCCAGTGTCAGGCCGCCCGTCATCCGCCAGCCTTCCTCCTGTCGGATGAGCAGGTCCGCCTCGATGGAATGCCGGGCACCGGATTCACGCAGCCAGAGGCGGCCCGGCCAGGGCAGGGCGTCGGGTCCGGCGGGTCCGGCATAGCGCGCCGCCAGGGTGTCCACGTGCAGGGCGCCCGCCTCCATCCCGCCTGGCGCCCAGCAGATCGCCCTCAGCCCCAGGCTGTCCCGGCGCAGGGCCAGGCGCAGGTCGGGCAGCATGAGTCCGGCGCGGTGCAGGTAGCCGGCGGCCTGCAGATCCAACCTAAGTTGGTCCGTGGGGCCGCGGGCGGCCAGGCTGCCCTCCAGGCCTGCCTCCGTCCCAGCCAAGTTGGGCAGCAGACGGGAGGCAAGGGCCAGACCCTGCAGATCCCAGCGTGCATCAAGCTCAAGCTCGCGCCCCAGCAGGGCACCGCGGGACCACAGAGCCATTTGGGGAAGCCAGAACCACAAGGTGTCCGCCACGATGGTGCCGCCGCTGCCGCTCAGCTCCGTGGCGAGGGAATCCAGCCAGCCGCTCCCCCGGGCCTCCAGCGCGGCACTCCAGCGCAGGGGCGCCCTGGCCGGCTGATCCAGTCCGGCCCGCCAGTCCGCCTCCAGGTCGCCCAGCCCATCCAAGCGCGCCGTCGCCGGCAGCAGGGCGCCCAGCCGTTCGGGTCCCGGGGCGGCCAAGGTGCCGGCCCCTTCCAGCGACAGGCCGCCCTTCGAGCGCAGAAAGCGCCCCTGACCCGTCAGGTGCAGGGGGTCTCCCGACCGCAGCGCCAGATCGATCACATGGCCAAGGCTGTCCGACAATCCCAGCAAGCGGCTCAGCGGCGGAGCCAGGGCCGGCAGGCTCCAGGCGAAGCGGATGGAACCCTGCTCGCCCAGGCTTCCCGCCGCCTCCAGCTCTCCCAGCACGCCCGCCAGGCGCAGGGAGGAGGTGGTCCAGCCACCCGTCGCCGTGCGGGTCAGCCGTCCGCCGCCGCGTCCAGCGGGCGGCGTGGCGGACTGGACATCCTCAATGACCAACTCGCCGATCTGCCACTGGGAATCCCCGCCGTTGGCCAGCGCCGTGCGCAGGCGCAAGCCCCTGCTTGACGCTTGCAGCCTTGCGCGCAGCTCCGGATGGCGGCGCGCGCCCGTCGCCTGCAGGTTCGCGTCCACCTGCAGATCCGCGGGCAGGGCCTCCAGGCCGAAGAGGGTTCGCAGCGGGGCCGCCTGCCGCAGATGGAGGGCGATGGCCGCCTCCACCTCATCCTGGCCAAGACGGGCGTGGCCGGCCAGTTCCATCCCTGATCCGCGCACGACCAGGCTGTCGAGCAGGAGATCCTCCCCATGCCGCCCCAGCTGCAGCAGGATCTCCTCGAGCCAGGCATCATGGGCGCCCCGCCAGCCCAGATCCAAGGCAAGGGCGGGTTCCCAGGCCACCGAGCCTCTGAGCAGTCCCTTCAGCGCCGGCAGGTCGGGCGCCGATGGCGCGGCGGGAAGATGGACCGCCAGCTGGCGGACGGCCGCCACCTGAAGCTGCCCGGAGAACTCAGCGCCCCTCCAGGCATGGCCATGGCGTTGGACGGCGGCGGTCAGCCCAAGGTCCGCCAGGGTGTGGAGGGAATCCCCCAGCGCCGCCGTCACGCGCAGCAGATCGGCGCCGGGACTGCGGGCGAGGATGTGCATCCACCGACCCGCCATGCGCGCCGCCAGCCGCCCTTCCAACTGGCCCTGCGCGGGCAGCCAGGAGAGGGAGTCCCCTTCCAGGGTGGCCGCCGGGTCGACCAGGGCGAGTCGCAGGCGGTCCAGGCGCAGCGCCGGTTCCCGCGTGGCGCCCAGCTCCACTGATCCGGCCAGCTCCAGGCCTCGGATGACATGGAGGGAATCCAGGCGAAGCTGATCGCCCCCGATCGCCAGACGATCGCACGCCAGGGAAGAAAGGGGCGGCAGGCTGCCGGTGCGCGGAAAGCGCCGGCCGCCGCCGGCCGCCTCTCTGGAGGGAAAAGCACGGTGCAGGGCGGGAAGATCCAGACGCAGTCCCTCCACCGTCAATTCATGCAGACGCAGGTCGCCACGCCCCAGGGACGCCAGCTCCAGATCCACCCGCAGGAGGGCGGCGGCCAGCAGCGTGTCCCCGCTCAGCACCCAGGACAGGCCGCGCAGTTCCAGGTGCCCCAGCCGCGGCCAGGCGATGGCCTCCCAGCGCGGCCCCCCACCAGGCAGACCGGCGAGCAGGCCGGGGAGGAGGGAACGGACCAGCGGCTCCCGGACGGTACTCAAGAGCAGCACACTGGTCCCGAGCAAGGGCAGGACCGCCATGGCCGCCACCAGGAGGAGGATCCGGCGCCGCCACGATGAACCGCGCCTCACGTGTCTCACGCCGCCCATCAGAAGGGGTGTCCGATGGAGACATGCACCGCCCAGTTGGGCAGGTCGTCATCGCTGGATCCCAGACGCAAGCCCAGGTCGGCGCGCAGCGGTCCCACCGGGGTGTTGAGCAGCAGAGCCGGTCCGGCGGCGTACTCCAGGTCGCGCGGCGCCGCCCCGCCCAGGTCGCTCCAGACCTGGCCGGCGTCCACGAAGAACGCGAGACCCAGTTTCCAGACCAGGGGGAGGCGGACTTCCACGCCGCCCAGGGCAAGGACCTCGCCGCCAAGCGGGGCGCCTGCCGCATCGCGCGGTCCCAGCTGGTGGCGCCCGAAGCCGCGGTGCTCCATGCCTCCGGCGAAGAATCGCCGGTTGGGCAGCAGGTCGGGCGTGGAGGCGAGGGGCCAGGCCATGCCCACGCGCAACCGGGCCGCCGTGGTGACCAGGCCCAGACTATGGTAGCTGACGCGCTCGGCGTCGGTCCGCAGGTAATCGGCCTGGCTGAAGAAACCGGGGATGGTCCATTCCAGCTGCAGGCTGTACTGGGCGCCCTGGCGGGGGTCGAGGGGGTTGTCCGTCGTGTTGCGCAGCGCCGCCGCCGTGAACATGGTCTGGCGGCCGGCGCGGGCGCGGAAAGCCGTGCTGTCCGCCGTGCGGCCTTCCACCTGCACGTCGGCCAGGGCGACGCCGCCACTCAGGGTCAGGAGCAGGGTGGGCTGCTGGCGCAGTCCCAGGCGGAGTTCACGGTTGAGCACGTTGTAGCTCTCCTCGCGCAGACGATCGAGCAGGAGGGCAATCTCGCCGCGCAAGGTGGGCGAGCCCATGGCCGGCCACCAGCTCTCCAGGCGGCTGCTTTGCCGCACCTTGGAGGCGCTGGCCGTGAGCTGCAGCCCCCGTCCGCCCGTGAAGAGGTTGGCATGGGACCAGCGGCCCCCCAGGCGGCCGCCTTCCGCTGTCCACCAGCCGGCGCCCGCCTCCAGCAATCGGGGCGGGCGGGGAGCCAGCTCGGCCCGCAGGGCCACAGGCACCTCGCGGACATCCGGCAGCGAGTCCAGGTCCATGGCGAAGCGGATCTGGCGGAACACGCCCAGCAGGCGCAGCCGATCCTGGGCCCCGACCAGCAGGCGCGGCGTGACAGGTTGATCGTGGAGCGGCCGCAGGGAGCGCTCGGCCAGGCGGGCGAGATCGGGTGCCACGCCGGAGACCTCCACGCTCGCCACCCGGCAGACCGGACCCGGGAGCACCTGACAAGCAAGGATCAGATTGAGGCTGTCCCGGACAGCGACATCGGTCAGGCATCGGGCGCGGGCGTGCCCCTCGCCGCGCAGCAGGTCCTCCACCTTGCGGACCGCCAGGCGAAGACTCTCATCGGTGAAGATGTCGCCGGCTGCCGGGAGCAAGTCGCGCAACTCGGCCTCGCGGGCCTCGACCTCCGGTGGTCCCTGCAGCTCCAGTTCCGCCACGTGCACGGCGGGACCAGGCAGCACGGACAGCAGCAGATCAAGCCGCCGGCGCGGGCGGGGATCGGCCCGGGCCATGACCACGGCCCACGGATAGCCATGCCGGGCCATGAAGAGGCGGATGCGATCGGCGTCCTGTCCAAGCAGGGCCGGCGTCAAGGCCGGCCGCTTGCGCCCCAGCAGTCCGCCCAGCCGGGCCTTGCCCGTCAAGGCCAGCCCTTCCCGCAGGGGCCCTTCCAGATCGGCCGGCACTCCCTCCAGGCGCAGGGAGGACAAGCGCCAGCCCTTGTAGGGAGTCGCCGCCTGAAGCAGATTGACCGTCGCCTGCTCCTGGGCAAGTGCCGGCATGGTCATCAGCAACAGGAGTGCCGGCGCCACCAGCCATGGAATGCGAAAAGCAGGCATGTGAATCGGGAGAACCATGGCACAAGGTACCAACCAGGACCGGCGGCGGTTGTGGACCTGCCTCGACTTGCCTATATCAAGCCGTCCCGCAGACAGCATTCCCAGCGACGAGGTTGCCATGACCCGCCTTCTGCCCCTGGTCCTGCTGCTCGGCTATCTCCTGCTTTTCATCCTGCTCGCCATCAATCCCCATGACCGCACTGTCTGGTGGGCGGAGAACCTGCCCATCCTGATCATCGTGGGCGTGGTGGCGGCCCTGCACCTGCGCTGGCGCTTCTCGGCCACGGCCTGCGCGTTGATGGCCGTGCTGGTCTACATGCACACCGTCGGCGGGCACTACACCTTCTCCCGCGTGCCCTTCGACTGGGTCACCGACACCTTCGGATTCCAGCGCAACCACTACGACCGCGTCGCCCACTTCAGCGTGGGCTTCTACGCATTCGCCATCGCCGAAGTGCTGCTGCGGAGGCGGCTGGTCCGCTCCCGCTTCCTCCTCTACAGCTACCCGCTGACCTTCATCCTGGCCATCGCCGCCGGCTACGAGATTTTCGAGTGGATCTTCGCGGTGGGCGCCGATCCAACCGCCGGCCATGAGGTGCTGGGCTCCCAGGGCGATGTGTGGGACGCCCAGCGCGACATGCTGGCGGACATGCTGGGGGCGGTGGCGGCGTTAGGTTTGTTCTTCGCCCTGAGGGGAAGGGGCGGGCATCCGGCCCGACCCAACTGATGCATGCCTCGCATCCTACCACCGCGAAACGGTGGCTGCGGTTCAACCCGCGCCACATCCGCCGGCTCCTGGACGCCAGGGCCCTGCGGGCCGGGATCGAACGCCCGATTCATCCACACGCCCTGCGGCACACCTTCGCCACCAGCCTCTTGAAGAAGACGGGCAACCTGCGCCTGGTGCAGCTGGCCCTGGACCACGAGAGCCCGAAGACGACGGCCATCTACGCCCATGTGGCCGACGAGGAGCTGCGGTCGGCCATCGAGGGCAGGCGAGGCTGAACGTGGGGCGGCAGATCGAAGGGAAAACGGATGTGTTAAGGTAGTCTATGGATCAACTAAAGTCTGTTCAATTAAATCGCTTTCTTGCAGAATCCATGTGTATTCGACACTTTACATCAATCAAACAGAAAGATGCCGGATGATCTCCGATCCTCAGCTGGCGACCGAGCCCAGCTTCAGCCAAACTGAGTCGCCACGTCCCGGCGCTCCTGGACACACTCCCTCAAGACGAGGTCGAACTGTCGTGCTTTTGTCCAAGAGCAAGCGCGGCAGAGTTCACCCTGTCCTCAAGTTCCTGGACGCGACGCTCGATTCCTGCAAGCCCTTCGCCCATTGGGAGCTCCGCTGTGTCGGTGACAGAAGCGGTCGGACCTCGTGTGTCGCCTCGTCGTGTGAAGCGGACGTATCCCAGCCCGATTGTGATCGCAAACGCCAAAGCCATGACCATGAACCTGGCAGTGGAAGCTCCCGTGAAGGCGATCCAGCCCACGCCATAGAGCATCGTGAAGACTCCCCCCAACAACAGGCCATTGCTGATTACTGGCAGTTGTTCGGCCCGCACGAGTGAAGCGACCAGAGCGAGCGTGGAAAAGACGATGAGAATAATGCTAGTGCTTAAGCCCCATGGCTTTCGCATCTCCTCTGCGGCATCGATCAGTTCGCTTCGCTGTTGATTGATCTCCTGGAGTTGCTCTCGATCTGCCAATGTCAGCTCGATGGATGGCCGCGAGCCCCTGATCCCCTGTTCACGGTGGTTGAGGTCTTTGATCTGACTATCGTACTGCGTGGGTGGCGGATGGAAAGTGTAGACTCCTACTCCCACGAACGTGGTCAACATCAAGCCCAGGAAGAAGGAGAATATCGTCCGGAGCCCAGTGTTTCGTCTTGTTTCACTCATGATGCCTCTCCTGTCTGAGTTCGTTCGACGCCCATTGGGCTGCCCCGATAGGAGCTGGGCGGTCCAGGAAATCCTGCGAGTTCTCTGGCAAATCTGTCATGCTGTCTCAAAGTGGATGAGCTTAGGCCGACCTTCCTCCCAACAGGTCATCAGACTAGATCTAGCAGTCTGTCGGACTTGGCCACATGGCGGTCTTCATCGCCCCAATCGGTCCGGATTTTCCGCAATTTTCTTGAACAGACCACCAGTATGCCCTGCGAAAATTCCGAAAACCCGGCCTCGATTTGGACGCGAATCCCATCCAAGGCCCAAGCCCGACAGGCTGCT
>JAUXWS010000027.1 GCA_030685015.1 bacterium | reverse complement strand
TGGTGAAGGACAACATCCAGGCCGGGATCTACTACGACGCGCGCATGTGGGTCATCTGGAAGGCCCCGCGGCCGCTGGAGGAGAGAATCGCCTTCACCCTGGCCAGCTACAACGCTGGTCCGGGCCACATCCTGAAAGCCCAGGGCCTGGTGGCGGCCGGCATGAATCCCAACCACTGGGCGCCCGTGGCCGCCGAGCTGCACCGGGTCACCGGAAGGCACGCGGAGGAGACCCGCACCTACGTGGAGCGGATCCGGCGCCTGTTCGGGCGCCTGAGCCATCCACCGTAAATGGCCGTCTTACCTTACTTTCGTTTACGCCCTGTTGCCCACGCAACGGGGCGTTTGAGTTCAAGGCGACGAAACGGCGACCAAAACCGTTTTCGGGGAAAGTCGGTCAGTAATACTTATGACAGTCAAAAAGATAGCTCCTAGAATTTGGGCAAGTAAAATACTGGGGCATCAGGAGGCTTGAAACGCGACTCCAGCTTAGTGCAATCCGCCATGGGGCACAAGACATGACGTGGAATTCATGTCCCGCCCACAACCGCTGTCCCGGAGAGTGGACAGCTGCGGGCCGGATGGCCTGCCAAATTCGTCCGGCGCCCGCATGAAGGCACAGGAGAGCCATTCTTCGCATTGACTCTCCACGCCCATTTTGATTTAATGGACAGTCTGTGAAACACCGGGCCTTGCGATGAAGAGTTGGCGACCTGTCATCATCCTGCTGGCCGCGGTGGTCTTGGCGCATTACGGCTTCCTGCTCGTTCGCAGCATGCGGGAATGGAACCTGCAGCGGGAGAACCAGCTTCTGCGGCAGCAGCTGCTGACGGTGGGATCCCTGCGCCGTGACCTGGCCGCATTGCAGGATTTGTCGAGCAAACTGAACCAGCACCTGGGTCCGGTTCCCGGGGTGGAACTGGGGCAGGACGCCGGGCGCGTCGCCATCGCGTTCGAGGAACCGGTGGCAGCGTCCTATGCGCTACCCCTGTCGCCGCCGGTGTCGGGCCGCATCAGCCGCCTCTACGAAAGAGGGGGGTGGCCCCAGCAGATCGACCACGCCGGCATTGACATCGCCACGGGGCCCGGCGAACTGGTCTACGCCGCGGCGGCCGGCCATGTGGTGTTCCGGGACCGCACCCAGCGCCTTGGCTTCCTGGTCCTCATCGACCATGGCCAGGGATTGACCACCGGCTACGGCCACATGTCCATGGCCTTCCCGGAGATCGGCGAGCGGGTGGCGCGCGGGCAGCTGATCGGCCGGGTGGCCCGCGGCGGTCTGGGACGCGGCAGCCACCTGCATTTCTCGACCCAGCGGGATGGCGTTCCCCTGGATGGGGTGACTCTTATGACGGATTGGAAGGAATAAGGAGAGCAGGAATCCATGAACAGCGGAAGCGCCCAGACGGTCCTGTCCAAGGACGCCACTTTCGAAGGCAAGATCACATCCAAGGATTCGGTCAAGATCGACGGCCGCCTGGTGGGCGAGGTCCGCTCCGAGTCGACCATCGAGGTGGGCGACACGGGTTCGGTGGAAGGCAACATCACGGCTGCCCATGTCATCACGGCGGGACACATCAAGGGGGCCGTCAACGCGCGGGACAAGGTCGAGTTGAAGGGCAAGAGCCGGCTGGACGGTGATCTGGTCACCACCCGCCTGGTGATCGAGGACGGCGCCCAGTTCGAGGGCATGTGCAAGATGGGCGGCCGGGCCGCGGGCTTGACGCCGGCGCCGGATGCGGGGGCGCCCGCCGGGGAGGCGGCGGAGCCGGAGCGGGCCGGCCTCTTCGGCCGCAAGCCCGCCGGGCACTAGCACCGCCATGGCCACCGGCGAGGAATCCGGCTGGCGACAGGCCGGCGAACTGGGTGACGTGGGCCTGCGCTTTGCCCTCTTGCTGGCTTTGGCGGTCTGGGGCGGCTGGAAGCTGGACCAGCGCTGGGGCTGGACTCCCTGGTTGACTCTGACCGGCACAGCGCTGGGGTTGGCACTGGGGGCCACGTGGTCCTTCTTCAAGCTGCGGGATCTGATCAACCGGGAGCCGAAATGAACCCGGTGGTGGCCGGCCTGACCAGCGGCATCGCCCTCAGCCTGGCCGGCCTGGCCGTCATCTGGCCGGCCCTGGGACGCGGCCTGCTGCCGCTACTGGCCCGGGCGACGGGAGTTTTCCTGGGCAAGCTGGCGGCCCTGACCGCGCTCATCCTGGTCGTGCATGCCAGGGCGGGCAAGGACTTCGCCCAGCCCTACGCGGTCAGCCTCGCCTTCTGCGTGGTGGCGCTGCTGATCACCCAGGCGGCTTTGCTCGCCTGGCGCCTGAAGCGGCTGGACGGGGAAGGTCGCGCCGAGACGACGACGAAGCACGTGCACGAAAAATAGAGGGCCGGACCATCCGCATGAGGCGCTTGCTACCCTTGATCTGCAGCCTGGGCCTGATCTGGCTGCTGGCGGCCGGCCCGGCCGGCGCCGCTCCGGCGGCCCCGCAGCATGATGAGAAGCCGTCGATCGTGACTGCCGATCCACCCGCGGAAGCCGGCCACGGGATCGCCCCCAATGACGAGGCGCAGGGCGAGGCCGCACCCCCCGAGGCAGGGCATGGCGGGGCAGGACATGACGACGGCCACGGCGCCCCGGCGGGTGATGTGGGCTCGATCGTCAAGGGGGTGATGGAACACCACCTGACCGACTCGGGCCACATCGAGCTGCCGCTGGTGGCCTTCCACATGGACCGCGTGCGCATTCCCCTGCCGTTCTTCAACGGACTCTACCAAGCCACGCGCGAGGGCAACCCGCTGATCAACTGGATGGTGAAGGCGGAAGATGGCCGCGCCTACTTGATGCTCTCGAAGCACCTGGTCTTCATGGGCGTGGCTGTTCTGCTATTGCTGGTGCTGATGGCCAGGGCGCGCCGCACCGCCGGCAGCGCCTCGCCCAGGGGCGCGGGCAATCTCATCGAGGTATTCATCCTCTTCATCCGCGATCAGGTCGTCCTGCCCAACACGGGCGAGGAGGGGCGCCGCTACCTGCCCTTCTTTCTCACCGTCTTCTTCTTCATCCTCACCATGAATCTGCTAGGTCTGGTGCCCTTTGGCAGCAGTGCCACCGGCAACCTCTCGGTGACGGCGGGGCTGGCCCTCTGCGCCTTCGCCATGATGCAGGTGGCTGGCATGCGCGCCCACGGCGTGTGGGGCCACTTCAAAGGCCTGATGCCCCACGGCGTGCCCGTCTTCGTGGCCCCCATCCTCTTGCCCATCGAGTTCCTTGGCTTGTTCACCAAGCCTTTCGCCCTCTGCGTGCGGCTTTTCGCCAACATGATGGCCGGGCATGCCGTGATCGCGGCCTTCATGGGGCTGATCGTTGTGCCCGTGCTGGCCTTGACCAACGTGCCCGTCGCCGTGGCCATCGGCCTGCTGGAGCTCTTCGTCGCCTTCTTGCAGGCCTTCATCTTCACCATGCTGACGGCGATCTTCACCGGGGCCTTCATTCACCAGCACTGAAAGACATCTCGAACCAAATCAATCAGGGAGCGATCCATGGAAAACATTGGACTGATCGGCGCCGGCATCGGGGCGGGACTGGTCGCGCTGGGCGCGGGCCTGGGCATTGGCCGTATCGGCGGCAGCGCCATGGACGGCATTGCCCGCCAGCCCGAGGCGACCGCCAAAATCCAGACAGCGATGATCATATCCGCGGCTTTGATCGAGGGTGTCGCCCTGTTCGGCACGGTGGTGTGCCTGTTGGCAGTCCTGAAGTAGTGGTCGACGCGGAGCGTCAATCGGCAGGGAGGCCGGGCGGATGAGTCTGAACAACATTTTTTCGCTGGATCCGGGTTCGGTCCTCTACACGATCATCACCTTCCTGATCCTGCTCCTCATCCTGCGCAAGTTTGCCTGGAAGCCCATCCTGGGTGCCCTGGAGGCCCGCGAGCAGGGCATCCGGGACGACATCGAGCGCGCCCGCTTCGACCGCCAGGCGGCCGAACAGGCCCGCCAGAGCCATGAGCAAGCCCTGGGCGAGGCCCGGCGCGAGGCGCAGGCCCTCCTGGGCGAAAGCCGCGAACGGGCCCAGCGCTACGAGGCGGAACAGGCCGAGCTGGCGCGGGCCGAGGCGCAGAAGCTGCGCGAACGGGCCAGCGAGGAGATCGCCCGCGAGGCGATCAAGGTCCGCCAGAGCCTGCAGGGCGAGTTGGTCGGGCTCAGCTTGGCCGCCGCCGAGCAGGTGATGCGCCGCGGCCTCAAGCGGGCGGACCACGAGGCGATCATCCAGGACGCACTGCGCCAGGCGGAGCAGGCCTCATGAGCCGGCCGGACCACATGGCGGCCACGCCGATCACCCGCCATGCCGCCTGGAGGACCCTGTGAGCCGGGGCGCCGTCGCCCGCAGCTATGGGCGGGCCCTCTTCGAGGCCGCCCGCGAGGCGGGCACGGGCGAGCGCGTACGGGCGGAGGCGGATGCCCTGGCCGAGGCCCTGCGCACCGACCTGCAGCCCCTGCTCCTTTCGCCCAAGGTGCCGCTGGCCACGCGCTTGGCCATTGTCGCCGAGATCTTTGCCGGCACCAGCCCGCTCTTCCTTTCCTGGTTGAGCCTGGTGATCCGCAAGGGTCGTGCCGGCGCCCTGGCGGAGATGGTCCAGGTCCTGCGCGACCTGGAGGACGCGGCGGCGGGCCGGGCGGTGGGGGAACTGCGCACGGCGGCCCCGCTGTCGGAGGAGCTGGGGGAGCGCATCCGCGGGACGATGGCCCGTCTGACCGGAACCGAGCTGCGCCTGCGGCAGGTGCAGGATCCCGAGCTGCTGGGCGGCTTCGTGGCGCGGGTGGGCAACCAGTTGCTGGACCTGTCCCTGCGCACGAGGCTGGACCGCCTGCGCCGCCACTTGTTGGCCGGCTGAGGCCCACCGGCAGGAAGGCCGCGCCCTGCGGCGCCGAATCGTTGAGATGCATGATTGCATGAAGGAGTCTTGATGCAGATACGACCCGAAGAGATCACCTCGATCATCCGCCGGCAGATCGCCGACTTCAGCGGCGGCGCCCGCCTGGAGGAAATCGGGGAGGTGATCATGGTGGGCGACGGCATCGCTCGCGTCCATGGCCTGGACAAGGTCATGGCCGGCGAGCTGGTGGCCTTCCCCGGCGAAGTCTTCGGCATGGCCATGAACCTGGAGGAGGACAACGTCGGTGTCGTCCTCTTTGGCGGGGAGACGACCATCCGCGAAGGCGACGTGGTGCGCCGCACGGGCCAGGTCGTCCGCATTCCCGTCGGCCGGGCCTTGCTGGGCCGCGTGGTGAATCCGCTGGGCCAGCCCATCGACGGCAAGGGTCCGATCGAGACGGACGAGACCTGCCTGGTGGAGCGCAAGGCGACCGGCGTGGTGACGCGCCGCCCCGTCAAGGAACCGCTGCAGACGGGGCTCAAGGCCGTCGACTCGATGATTCCCATCGGCCGCGGCCAGCGCGAGTTGATCATCGGCGACCGCCAGACGGGCAAGACGGCCGTGGCGGTGGACACGATCATCAACCAGAAGGGCAAGGGCGTCTTCTGCATCTACGTCGCCATCGGCCAGAAGGGCTCGACCATCGCCAAGGTGGTCAAGACCCTGCAGGATCACGGGGCGATGGAGCACACCATCGTGGTGGCCTCCACCGCGGTGGACGCTGCGCCCCTCCAGTTCCTGGCGCCCTACGCCGGGGCGGCCATCGGCGAGTACTTCCGCGACAACGGCGAGCACGCCCTGGCCGTCTACGACGACCTGACCAAGCACGCCTGGGCCTACCGCCAGCTCTCGCTCCTGCTGCGCCGCCCACCCGGCCGCGAGGCCTACCCGGGCGACGTTTTCTACCTGCACAGCCGCCTGCTGGAGCGTGCCGCGCGCATCGCCGACCAGATGAACCCGGAGATGGAGAAGGCGGGTATCCGCAAACCGGGGGGCAGCCTGACCGCCCTGCCCGTGATCGAGACCCAGGCCGGCGACGTCTCGGCCTACATTCCGACCAACGTCATCTCCATCACGGACGGCCAGATCTTCCTCGAGAGCGACCTCTTCTACAGCGGCGTGCGGCCCGCCATCAACGTGGGCATCAGCGTCAGCCGGGTAGGCGGCAACGCCCAGACCAAGGCCATGAAGAAGGTGGCCGGCACCCTGCGCCTGGACCTGGCCACCTACCGCGAGCTGGCCGCCTTCGCCCAGTTCGGCAGCGACCTGGACAAGACGACCCAGGCCCAGTTGACCCGGGGCAGCCGGCTGGTCGAGCTGCTCAAGCAGGACCAGTACGTGCCCATGCCCGTGCAGGACCAAGTGCTGCAGCTCATCCTGGGCGTCAACGGCCTGCTCGACACCCTGGACCTGGGTCTCGTCCGGAGCTGCGCCGACCAGTTCGTCGAGCATTTCCGCACGGCCCATCCCGCCGAGTACGAGCGGCTGGCGGCCAGCGGGGAGCTGCCCGACGAGCTGCGCGAGCTGATCATGACGACGGGGCGCGGCTTCGTCACCAACTTCGCGGGCTGAGCATGGCCAACCTGAAGCAGATCAAGCGGCGGATCAGCAGCGTGGCCTCCACGCAGCAGATCACCAAGGCCATGAAGATGGTCTCCGCGGCCAAGCTGCGCCGGGCCCAGGAGGCGATCATCCTGGCCCGCCCCTATGCCCTGCGCCTGCAGGAGGCCCTCGCCGGGCTGGCCGGCAGCCAGGAGGCCGGCCTCCATCCCCTGCTGGACCGCCGCCGCACGGAGCGGCCGGTGGTCTGCTACTTGGTGGTGACGGCCGACCGCGGCCTGTGCGGCAGCTTCAACGCGGCGGTGATCAAGCGGGCGCAGCAGCTGCTGGCCGCGGCGCCGGCCGACCAGCGGAGCGTGCTCTACCTGGTGGGCAAGAAGGGCGTGGATTTCTTCCGCAACCGGCCCACCCCCATCGTGGGGCGCTGGACGGGCGTCTTCAACCGTCTCGCCTTCAC
Organism: bacterium; assembly: GCA_030685015.1. Classification (NCBI taxonomy): domain Bacteria; species bacterium. The sequence continues at coordinate 25,083 of JAUXWS010000027.1, read as the reverse complement.
CCACGCCAGCTCCATCGGGCAGGAGATCACCGCCCTCTTCAGCGAGGGCAAGGTGGATCGCGTCGTGCTCGTCTTCAACGAGTTCAAGAGCGCCATCCAACAGATCCTGCACACGGACCAGCTGCTGCCGGTGGTGTTGGAGGAGGGCGGCGGCGCCCCGCCCGCCGAGGCCATCTTCGAGCCCAGCCCCCGGGCGGTGCTGGACCGGCTGCTGCCCATGTATGTCGACCGCATCGTCTGGCGCGTGCTGCTGGATTCCCACGCCGCCGAGCAGGGGGCGCGGATGACGGCGATGGAAAGCGCCACGGAGAACGCAAGCGAGATGATCGCCGATCTGACCCTGCAGTACAACCGGACGCGCCAGGCGGCCATCACGCAGGAGATCGCGGAAATTGTGGGCGGCGCCGCGGCCATCCAGTAGCGCGCCAAGCAAGGAAGAACCATGAGCAAGGGAAGCATTCTGCAGATCAATGGCGCCGTGCTGGACGTCATCTTTCCCGAGGGCGAGCTGCCCTCCATCTACCATGCGCTGCGCGTGCCCCGCGAAGGTCAGGACGACCTGGTGCTCGAGGTGCAGCAGCACCTGGGGGAGAAGAAGGTGCGCACCGTGGCCATGGACGCCACCGAGGGCCTCATGCGCGGCATGGAGGTGGTGGACACCGGGCTGCCCATCAGCATGCCGGTGGGCGCGGCCACCCGCGGCCGCCTGCTCAACGTGATCGGCAACCCCATCGACGATGTCGGCCCCATCGACCGTTCCCGCACCAACCCCATCCACCGGCCGGCCCCCGCCTTCGAGGAGCTCAGCCCCTCGAGCGAGGTGCTGGAGACCGGCATCAAGGTGGTGGACCTGCTGGAGCCTTATGCCAAGGGCGGCAAGATTGGCCTCTTCGGCGGCGCCGGCGTGGGCAAGACCGTGCTCATCATGGAGCTGATCAACAACATCGCCAAGGAGCACAGCGGCCTCTCCGTCTTCGCCGGGGTGGGCGAGCGCACCCGCGAGGGCAACGACCTGCTGCGCGAGATGCTGGAGTCCGGCGTGATCAGCTACGGCCAGGACTTCCACGACCATTTCGTCAAGACGGGGGAGTGGGACCTGGGCCGCGTGGACCACTCCAAGCTGGCCGACAGCCAGATCGCCCTCGTCTTCGGCCAGATGAACGAGCCGCCGGGCGCCCGCGCCCGCGTCGCCCTGTCGGGCCTGGCCATCGCCGAGTATTTCCGCGACGAGGAGGGCAAGGACGTGCTCCTCTTCGTGGACAACATCTTCCGCTTCACCCAGGCCGGCTCCGAGGTGTCGGCCCTGCTGGGGCGCATGCCCAGCGCCGTGGGCTACCAGCCCACCCTCGCCACCGAGATGGGCGCCCTCCAGGAGCGCATCACCTCCACGCGCAGGGGCTCCATCACCTCGGTGCAGGCCATCTACGTGCCGGCCGACGACCTGACCGACCCGGCCCCGGCCACCACCTTCACCCACCTGGACGCCACCACCGTGCTCAGCCGCAAGATCACCGAGCTGGGCATCTATCCGGCGGTGGACCCGCTGGACTCCACCAGCCGCATCCTCGACCCGCACATTGTCGGGGCCGAGCACTACGCCGTGGCGGTGGGGGTGCAGAAGATCCTGCAGCGCTACAAGGACCTGCAGGATATCATCGCCATCCTGGGCATGGACGAGCTGTCCGAGGAGGACAAGACGATCGTGGGCCGCGCCCGCCGCGTCCAGCGCTTCCTCTCCCAGCCCTTCCACGTCGCCGAGCAGTTCACCGGCATGCAGGGGCGCTATGTCAAGCTGAGCGAGTCCGTCTCCAGCTTCAAGCGCCTCCTGGCCGGCGAGGCGGACCATCTGCCCGAGCAGGCCTTCGCCTACGTGGGCACCCTGGACGAGGCCTTCGAGAAAGCCCGGAAGCTGCAGGCATGAGTGCCCCCACCTTCCATGTGGAGATCGTGACGCCGGCGGGCGGAGTGGTGCTCAGCCGCGAGGCCCGGCATGTCCGGCTGCCGGGCGAGACGGGCGCCTTCGGCGTGCTGGCCGGGCACGCCAACCTGATGGCCGCCCTGGGCACAGGCCTGGCCGAAGTGGAGGAGGCCCAGGGCGGCAAGATCCGCCTGGCCATCTCCGGCGGTTATGCCCAGGTGCAGGATGGGCGCCTGCTGGTGCTGGCGGAAAGCGCCGAGCTGCCCGAGCGGGTGGATGCCGCCCGGGCCGAGGCGGCCCGCCTGCGGGCCCTCGCCCGCCTGGAGGATGCCCAGGGAGGGATGGACAAGGACCGGGCACGGGCCGCCCTGCTGCGGGCGATCAACCGCCTCTCCCTGCTGAACTCCCGGTCCTGAGCGGATGGGCGGCGCGGTCTGGGGCAACAGCCGGCCGCAGGATCCCCGGGCCGCAGTGGATTGGGCCGCTCCCCCGTCCCCGATGCCGCCCTTGTTCAATGAGGGGCCGGGGGCGACAGTCCCATCCGGCCAGGGAGGGGCCGACAAGCGCCCCAACCGGGCTTCCGAATTGACTTGAGAGCAGGTGATTCCTACTTTCTTCGCGCACGGCATACCGACCGCACTCGTGGCCGGGCCAGACAGAGACTTCCCACACCATTGGCAACTCGAACAGGGTAGCAGGTGAATCGAAGGCGAAGCCGGTTCCGGAAGTGCATGCTCCCAAGAGTACTGATCCTCCTGGCCTTCTCGCCGCTCTGGTGCATGGCCGCGGAAGCCATCGACCCCGCTCCCGTCACCTTCGATCAAGCCCGCGAAGCCTGGCTGCGCGACCAGGTGCGCTCCCTGACGCGCCGGCTCATCCTCCAGGAGCAGGTGCTCACCTTCCGGCTGGAGGGCATCATCGAGGAGGGCGGACGCAGCGGGATCCTGGGCAACCTGGCCCTTGAGCCGCTGCTGTCAGATGACGTGCCGGCCCTGATCACGCCGGTCAAGGCTCCGGACGGCGCTGCCCATGTGGCGGAACGGCTGGACTATTGGATGAAGCGCCAACAGGAGGTGCTTGCCGTCAAGCTGGCCGCCTCGGGGGACATCCGCCGCCGCCTGGCCTCCACGGCGGCGCCCGATGCGCTGCAGGACATGTTCCGGCGGGACCTGAAGCGCGCCGTGGCCGCCTATGCCGCAGGGCAGCACGGCCTGGCTGGAGCGCTGCTGCAGGAGATCCTGGACCTCTATCCCTATGTCAACCTGGACGACGTGCGCTTCTATCGCGCCGAGGCCGCCCTGGCGGACGGCGCCTGGGACACGGCGGTGGAGCACTACCTGGTCCTGCTGCGCACGCAGCCGGAAAGCGCCTTCCGACCCCAGGCCTTCCGGCATCTTGTCGCCCTGCGCGCCCTCTTCGGCCAGCACGCCACGGCCGTGGCCGAGTGCGACGAGTTCAGCCGCGACCTGGCCGCCGCCCCGGGCGAGGTCTCCTACCTGTGTGGTCGCGAGTACTTCCTGGCGCAGCGTTTCCGCGACGCCCTGCGCCTGCTCGAGCAGGTGCCGGCCGGGGATCCGGTCAAGATCCGCGCCCGCCACCTGACGGGCCTCTGCCTGATCCTGGAGAACCGCCAGACCGACGCCATCGCCCTCTTCGAGGACCTGGCCGCCATGTCCCGCCGCCAGCGGCGCGAGGATCCGGCCAACCCCGCCATCCGCGAGGATGCCCGCATCAAGCTGGGCTATCTCTATTTCGAGGCCGGCCAGTTCCAGGAGGCGGCCCGCATGTTCGAGGCGGTGGCCAAGGGCGGCGAGCGCTACCCGGAAGCGTTGCTCGGGAAGGCCTGGAGCGGCCTCAGCCTCTCAGACCACGAGCGGGCCCTCTCCCTTTCCCGCGAGCTGGTGACCCATTATCCCTCCTCCTCCTACCGCTACGAGGCCATGACCCTGGCCGGATACGCCGCCGAGGAGCTGAACAGCGAGGAGTCGCGCCGCTGGTACAGCCAGGTGATGGACGAGGCCGAGCGGGGCGAGAGCCTGCGCGAGCTGGCCCTTGAGCGGCGGCAGATGCTGCACCTGCTGCGTCGACTGGTGGAGATGGAGACCAGCGTCTTCGGCGAGGGCCGCACCGACCACTTCGACGAGTACCTGCGGCTGCGCGGCCAGAGCCGCGTCCTCATGAACCGCGTCAAGTACACCGAGTTGCAGACAGCCAACGAGTCCATGCGCGAGTACATCGACGAGCGGCGGCAGATCGCCCAATTGGCGCGCCGCCTGGGCACCCTGCTGAAGAGCGATTACCAGGAGGCCGCCCCGGCCGCCCGCCAGGAGATGGCCCTCCTCCAACGGGACGTGCGGCGCCTCATGAGCCGCATCCGCTTCTCCGGCTTGATGGAGATCCAGCGCCAGCCCCTCATGATCCATGAGCGGACCCTGGCCAGCGCCAATGCCATGCTGGACACCCTGGCCGTCAGTTCGCGCATCGAGCTGAACCGCCTGGACGGGCGCCTGGCCGAGCTGCAGCCCCGCGGCCTGGAGAGCGATCCCCTGCAGACCCTTTACCGCGAGCGCTACCTGCGGATGGAGGCCGGGGTGGAGGGCCTGCGCAGCCACGCCGCCCGCCTGCCGCGACGTCCGGTCATGAGCAACCTGCCCCGCTGGAGTGAGCTGGCTTTTTCACGCCTGGCCATCGGCGACATCGAGTTCGAGGAGTTGCGCCGCATCGAGGACCGCCTGCGCGAGTTGGACGGCTACCTGGAAAGCATCGGCGGCCTGCTCGAGGGTGGCGCGGGAGCGGCCAACGGCGGCGGAGGTCGCCCATGAGGAAGCTCCTGCTGCTGGCGCTGGCCCTGCTGACGCTGCTGGTGTCCGGCGTCCTGGCCCAGCCGGCCGCCACTTCCGACAAGGTCCGCATCGAGGAGGCCGTGCTGGCCCGCTGGGGGCGCGTCTCCCAATTGGCGGTGGGGGATCGGGCCCGCGCCTGGATCGACGAGGGCAACCTGGTGCTGGCCCAGTACCGTGAGCTGGTGGCCCTGGACGCCTCCCGCAGCGGCCCCAGGCAGGGGGAGATCAACATTGAGATCTCCAAGCTCAAGCTGCGCCTCATCCACCTGCTGCGCAGCATCGAGGAGGCCCGTCTTTTCGATCTGGACGAGAGTCAGCTGCGCACCCTCCAGCGCGAGTACGAGGCCGAGCGGGAGAGCCTGCTCAAACGCAGGGCCCAAGTGCGGGACACGGTGCTCGACAAGGGCGAGCGCTTCCTCGCCACCTATCGGCGGGACCGCAACCTGCAGCGCTTCAGCCAGCGCGACGTGGTGGCCAAGCTCTGCCTGCAGCTCGCCGAACTCTACTACTCGCGTTCCGAGGAGCATTATTTCGCCGCCCAGGACAGCCTGCTGGCGCGGGCGGAGCGGGGGCTGCCCACCGGCTTCGAACCGGTCAAGGATTTCACCGACGCCGTGCAGAAGTACCAGCGCGTGATCGATGAGTTCCCCTACTCGGACTTCATGGACGACGCCTTGTACAACGTGGCCTACATCCGGGAGAACTCGACCAATCCGGTGGAGGTGGAGGAGTCCCGGCGCCTCTATGAGCACTTGGTGCGGGACTTTCCCGCTTCCGCCTATGCGCCCGAGGCCTGGATGCGGCTGGGGGAATACTGGTTCCGCCAGGACGGCGAGGAGGCCATCCGCCAGGCCATCGACTCCTACGCCATGATTCTCGACTACCACGATTATCCGGCGCGGGAGAAGGCCCTCTACAAGCTGGGTTGGTGCCACTACCGCCTGCAGGAACACGAGACGAGCGTGTCCTACTTCGTCGAGGCGGCCAAGTTCGCCGTGCGCAAGCAGGACGTGGAGGAGGGCCTGGGGGCCGACCTGCTGGACGAATCCATCGCCTACATCGCCGTCAATTACGCCGATCCCGACTGGGACCAGGCGACGGTGGGCGGCCTTACCCGGCTGGTGGCGGACGACGGAGAGCTGCGCGCCGGGGTGGGCCTGCGCCTGATGGAGCGCTACGGCGACCTCTTCCGCGAGGAGACGCAGGACTTCCCGCGCGCCGTGGCGGCCTACGACAGCCTGCTCTCCCTCTATGCGGACCGGCCGGAGGCGCCTTTCATCCAGGAAAAGATCATCCAGTGCTACGCGCCCGGTGCCCTGGCCGACGCCCAGCTCGCCTACCAGGAGAAGAACGAGCTCTATGAGCGCTACGCGGGGGAAGGTCCCTGGCGCTCGGACGCGGAGACGTGGGCGCGGGTCGAGGAGCTGCTCGAGCGGCACCTCGAGGAGAACGTGGGCATCGCCCTGGACCATGCCTATGCCACGCGCCACCGCGCCGACTTCGACGAGTACATGCTGCAGAGCCGCCGCTACCTGCAGTCCTTTCCCGACGACAGCTCGGCCTACCTGATCCACTGGAACCTGGCCAAGACACTGGAGGCCGAGCTGCAGGACCACGGCACGGCCTATGACGAGTATCTGGCCATCAGCCGCGGCTATCCCAAGCGCGACCGGCGCGACGCCGCCTACAACGCCATCGCCCTCTCCCAGATCCTGGTGGACACGGAGGCCCGGGGCGGGCCGGCTCCGGCCCTGCCGGATTCGGTGGGCGCCATGGTGCTGGTGCCCTTGACACCCATGGAGGAGAAGAAGAAGGAGGCCCTGGCCAACTTCGTGGACCTCTTCCCGGAAGACGAGCGCGCTCCCGGCTACCGCCTGCTCGAGGGCAAGCTCCACTACTCGCATTACGATTTCGCGGCGGCCACGGCCCTGTTCGACAGCCTGATCGCCGCCTGGCCCCAGGCGCCCGAAGTGGGCGAGGCCTATCAGCTCAAGCTGGAGAGTCTCTTCGCCCTGGGGCGCTTCCAGGAGGCGGAGGCCATCGCCCGCGAGATCCAGGGGATGGACCTGCCGGCCGATGCCCTGGCCCGCGCCCGTCAGCGCCAGGCCGAGTCCGTCTACAGCTTCGCCGACGGCCTGCGCAAGGCCGAGGACCACCGGCGCGCCGCCGAGGAGTTCCGGCGCATGGCCCTGGACGTGCCGGACTCCCCCTTCGCCGACGCCGCCCTGATGGATGCGGGCAACGAGTTCAGCCTGGCCCAGGACCATGCGTCGGCCACCGAGACCTACCTCTACCTGGCCGACCATCATCCGCAGTCCGCCTACGCCGACCAGGCCCTCTCCCTGGGCGCCTTCCTCTGCCTCAACGAGCTGAAGGACCAGGCCCGCGCCGCCCGCACCTTCGAGCGGCTGGCCATGGAGTACCCGGACTCGCCCTACGCCCGCTCGGCCATCAGCAATGCCGCCTGGTGCTACAATCGAAGCGAGGACTGGGCCAGCACCATCCGCATGAACGCCATTTACGTGGAGCGCTATCCGGAGGCCGAGGACGCCTCGGCCGTGCTCTTCGAGAACGCCGGTCTCTGGCTCAAGCTGGACAACGTGACGGCCGCCAACACGATCTACGCCGACTTCGCCGCCCGTTATCCGGACGACCCGCGCACTGTGCAGGCCTATGTCGAGCGGGCCGAGTACCTGCAGCGCCAACGGGACGAGCCGGCCGCCCGCGCCGAGTACCGCGAGGCGGTGGAGCGAAACCGCCAGCTGCTGCGGCGGGGCGGGGCGGGCAATCCGCTCTACGCCTCGCGCGCCCTGCGCAAACTGGTGGGCTGGCGCTTCGAGGATTACCAGCGTCTGGCCCTGCATCAACCCGAGCTTCGCTTCGAGCAGGATCTGGCCGACAAGAAGGCGGCGCGCGATGGATTGCTGGCCGACCTGAGCGAACTGGTGCAGATGGGGACGGGCGACGTCTTCTACGCCCGCTACATGATCGCGGCCACCCATGAGGAGTTCGCCCGGGCCTACCGCGAGCAGGAGCGGGCCTCCTGGCTGACGCCGGAGGAGCGGCTGCGCAGCGAGGTGACGATCCAGGACGCCTCCCACGAGCTGGCTCGTGTCGCGGCGCGCAGTTACATCGGCACAACCCAGGAGCTGGACGCGGCCATCGAGTCCCTCCGCCGCCAGCAGCGGGATCTGGGCCGCCGGCGCGAGAACCTGGAGGCCTGGCTGGCCGCCGCGCCCGACAGTGGCGGCCTGTCGGAGGACAGCCTCTCCCAGCGTCTGGCGATCCTGCGCGCCGCCGACCTGCTGGACAGCTCCCTGACCGAAAGCACGATCTGGACCAGCCGCAGCCGGGAGCGGGTGCCCGAACTCATCCTCGCCTCCCTCGCCATCTTCGAGCAGCGGGTGGACCACGCCCTCGCCCTCAGGTCCCAGTATCGCGACGACGCCTTCCTGCGTCTGGCCGACACGGACAAGAACATCCTGGGCGGCACAGTGATGGTCGCCCTGCAGGGCAGCCTGGATGCCTACCGGGAGGGGCTCGAGATCATCGGACAGGTGGGGCTTGACCGTCTTTGGCTGCCCCGCGTCGAGCAGCGTTTGCGCCTGCTCGTCCACAAGGTGCCGCAGGCGGGACTGGCCTTCCGCCGGGAGGCGGCGGCGGAGTTCGACCTCCTGGTGGACCGCTTCCTGGCCACGGTGGACCGCGGCGAGAACTATGTCGACCCGGCCGGCTTGACCGAAGAGGACTACGGGAGCGATGTGCTGGACATGGCCGACTTCTGCCAGGGCTACGCGCTGAGCAGCCTGCTGCTCACGGAGCGCATCATCCAGCATTTGATCGAGAGCGGCCTGCCCTCCTCCCTGGGCGGCGAGCTGAGCGACACCCTGGCCGCCCACGCCTTGGCCTGGTCCGTTGAGACGAAGCGCCGGCGGGACGGCCTCACCGTGCGCAAGGAGGACTACTGGCGCCGCTTCGAGCAATCGGCCAGCTACGTCCACCGGGACGCCCACACCACCCTGGACGACGCCTCCTACTTCCTGGTCCAGACGGCGCGGGAGGTGCTGGTCCAGGTCGAGCCCGCCGTCTCGCGCACCCGGGCCGGCAGCGTCCCCGCCCGGCGCCTGCTCATGGCCCTGGCCGAGATGGACCCCGCCGCCTTCGGCGACCGCTTCGGTTTGAGCGAGGAGGGTCTGGTCGTCCGCAGCGGCGCGAGTTGGCGCGTGCGGCGCGGCTATGTGGAGGGCTTCGAGCGGCCCGATCACGAGGAGAGCGGCTGGATGGACGCCCAGGTCGTCGGGCGGCCGGCCCTGCAGGGTCTCCTGCCCGGGGCGGCGGCGCTCTGGAATCCGGCTCCGGGCCGCACCCTGCCGCCGGACACCCTGAGCGTGCCCGCCGACAGCACCGAGGCCTTGTCCGGGCTGCTGGCGAAGGGCGCCCTGCTGGTGGACAGCCTGGACAGCGTGGTGCGCCTGGCGCTGCCTAGCCAGGCCACGGTGGTCGCCGTGGCGGACACCCTCTACTTCCGCCACGCCTTCGAGTTGGCGGGCACGCCGGTGGGGGCCAACTTGCAGCTGGCCGCCGATGATGGATTCGCCATCTTCTTCAACGGCGAGTACATTGACGAGCAGGTGGGCGGGGATCCGAACGGCCAGGCGGCGCCCACGGGCCTGATGAGCTACGAGCTGGGCGAGTTCCTTCGCAGCGGCAGCAACCTGCTGGCGGTGGAGGTGCGGGACCGCGACGGTCTGGGCGGCGGCTTCGTTCTGGAACTGCATGTCCGCCAGATCGCGCGTTTGACGCCGGAGATGCTGGAGGCGCAGATTCAACGGGAGCTGGAGGGGCAGCGCAAGCTGGACTTCCAGCGCAAGGTGAGCCGGATCCATGTCAAGAACCGGATCGATTAGCCTTCCCGCGGCCGCCCTGCTGCTTCTGCTGGCCGGGCGGGCGGCGGCCCAGGAGGAGGGCATCCTCATGCTGGATGAGGTCAACATCCAGGGCCAGGTGCGGGAGCCGTCGGTGGCGATCATCTCCTCGCGCCTGCAGCCGGAAATCTCCGGCTTCCGCTTGGAGAAGTCCTTCTTCGACCAGTTGCGCACGCCCGACCCGCGGCTGGTCGGCCTGGATCGCGCCCTCGTCCGCGGGGAGCGCCTGCGGGACCGGGAGAGTCTGCTGGCCAGGACGCGCATCCTGCCGCAGACCGCCTGGCCGCTAAAGGGGAGTCCGGCATCCGCCGATCAAGACAAGGCAGCCACGGAGGATGAGAGTGGCAAGTGAGAAGTCGAAGCAGTTGTCGTCCAACATCCGCGAGATCGGGGAGCGCCTCATCGAGTGCTGCCACGACGGGGAACGGTTCACGGCGGAGCTGAAGAAGCTCAAACCGCGCGAGGTTCTGGAAGCCCAGGTTTTCCTCTGGGACTTCCTGCATCGCCTGTCCAAGGAACGGGGCATCACCTTCCAGCGGGACGAGGTCACGGCGCGCATGCTGCCCACCTCGACCTATCAATACAACGTGGGCTGCAATGAACGCCTGGATTACTGCCGGGCCAACATTTGCGTCTACACCAATCCGGTTTGCGCCTCGAACAAGCTGCGCGGGCAGTTGGAGGCCATCCGGCACCTGCTTTCGAAACTGTTGGGCTAAAAGGGATAGCGGAGGACTTCATGAACCCCTTTGTGCAGCTGCTCAATGCCACGGCTTCCACCGATCCGGGCGCCAGCTTCTTCTGGTTGATCTGGCTCATCGGTCTGTTGGCGCTGGTGGTCTTCGTTGAGCGCCTGATCACGGTGAACTTCAAATCCAACATCGACGCCGCCCGCTTCTCCCAGGACATCTTCAAAATGGTCAGCGCGGGGGACGTGTCGAAGGCGTGGAAGCTGGCGGACAGCATGTCGGAGAAGGCCCTGGCCTACATCTACGCCCGCGCCCTGAAGGAAGCGGTGGACCGTGAGATCGTCGACTACCGCAACATCCAGAACGCCGTGGACGAGGCCGCCCTCGAGATCATCCCCAAGCTCACCAAGCGGACCGCCTGGCTGCAGACCTTCGCCAACGTCTCCACCCTGGTGGGCTTGATGGGCACCATTTTCGGCCTCATCCAGTCCTTCGCCGCCCTGGCCGGTGGCGGCGCCGGAGCCTCCCAGGCCCTGGCGGCGGGCATCTCGACAGCCATGCTTACCACCTTGAGCGGCCTGATCGTGGCGGTGCCGGCGATGCTGGCCTACAGCATCATCAACAATCGCACCAACTCGATCCTGGCGGACATCGACGAGTACTCAGTCAAGTTGATCCATCTGATCACGCGGAGCAAGTAAGTGGCCTTCAAACCTACCCGGCGACGGAAGTTCGTGGGCCAGGACGAGGAACTGAACATCACGCCGATCATGAACCTGGTGGTGGTGCTGATTCCCCTCCTTCTGGCGACCGCGGAGTTCGTCAAGTTGGGGCTCCTGGAGACCCGCCTGCCGCCCGCCGCCGCCGGGGGCGGATCCGGCATGTCCGAGGAGCAGGACAAGCCCCTGTCGCGGCTTTCCCTGGTGGTGTCGGTGGACGAGGGGGGAAGCGCGGTCTCGATCATGGGCGCCACCAGCCAAAGCGCCGAGCCCGGCCGCTACCGTTATCTGCCGCGCCTGTCCGACGGCCGGCTGGATCTGGCGGGCCTGGGCGCGGAGCTGACCCGCATCCGGCGGGAGATCGTCGTGCCCTCCATCACCGGCAAGGTGCAGGAGGAGGACGCCCTCGGCAAGCCGGTCTTCAACGCGGACGGCAGTCCCCGCATGGTGGAGGCCTATGGCTACGATGATGCGGAGAACGTGATGATCAGCGCGCCCAACGACCTGCAGTTTCAGGTGCTGGTCAGCTTGCTGGACGCCTGCCGCAGCATCAAGAATCCAAGCACAGGGGAGATGGAGAAGCTCTTTCCCAGTCCCCTGATGGGCAAGATCCAGTAGGAGGTCGCCGTGGCGGCACCAAGCAACATGCGGCGCTGGGGAGGCTCGGGCGGGGTCCCGCAGGGCATCCCGCTGACCTCGATGATGGACCTCTTCACCATCGTCCTCCTCTTCCTGATCAAGAGCTACTCTGCGAGTGGATCGCTGGTGATGGAGGTGGATCAGCTTGAACTGCCCGCCTCCAACATCAACACGACGCCCCGCGAGGCTCTCTCCATCGTGGTGGACTCGGGGCGTCTGAGCGGCGTGGCGGGCGTCTTCACGGAGAGCGGGGGCGAACGCCAGGAACTGCTCGACGACGCGGGCAGCCTGCTGGGCCAGGCGGCGGGGGCGGCGGCCTTCGATCCGCGCTCCATGATCCTGCGCGGCCTGGAGAATTTCCTGCTGGTCAAGGCCGCCGAGGCCCGCGACCTGGAGACCCGTTTCGGCATCCCCTTCCAGGGGGAGATCACGATCCAGGCCGACGCGGCCGTGGATTACAACTCGATCCTCAAAGTCCTGGCCACCTGCGGTTCGGCGGGGTTCAACATGACGGAGTTCGTGGTGGTCCGGAGCAGCAACTAGGAGAGGACCGTGTCCGCTTCCCCTGCCGCCTTGGCGGCTTATCGCAAGAGGCCCTTCTCCGGGCTGGACGCGCTGACCGTCTGGCTCTTCGTGATCTTCGGCCTCATGGAGCTGGCCATCCTCTATGTGGGCAGCCAGATGGAAGTGCGGGAACTGAGCCAGGAGGAGATCCAGGAATTCTTCGCCACCCGCTTTCGGCGCATCGAGCAAATCAAGGCGCCCGAGGCCGCCGCCCCCATCGCGGAAGGGTTGACCACGCCCACCGACGTCGTCGAGGAGCAGGCGGAGGTCGGCCAGGAGGAGCGGGCGGAGCGCGAGGTGCTGGACCGGCCGGTGGAGCGCCAGCAGGGCAGCGCCCAGCAGGCCGAGGCGCGGCGCGGCGCGGCGGCGGAGCGCCGGGCCAGCCGGCGGGAGGCCATCTCGCAGGAATTGGTCAATTCCACCGGCGGCATCGCCTTGGTGACGGGCTCCAGCGGAGGCGCGGCGGCGCGCGGCCTGGTGGACGCCGCCCAGGTGACGGGGGGCGGCGCCGTCTCGACAGAGGGGCTGGTCGGCATGGTGACGGGCCAGGCCGCCGAGAACGCCCGGCGCCTCAAGACGGATGGTCCCAAGGGCGGCGGTTCGGGCGGAGTCAACCTGCAGGGCGCGCTGACGGGCGTGGATGTGGCGGTGGGTGGCGGCACGGTGGGCGATCTGCTCGAGGGCGGAGTGCAGACCTACGACCGCAGCGGCAAGTTTGCCGGGGAGCAGGCGCGCAGCGCCGAGGCCCTGCGCGCGGCCATCGCCGGCTACTCGCCCGGCCTCAAGGATTGCTACGAGCGGCAGCTGCAGCGGGATCGCGGGCTCAAGGGCTCGGTCCTGGCCAAGTTCACCATCAAGGCCGACGGCTCCGTCGCCGATGTGGAGCTGACCCAGCCCAAGTGGTCCGATCCCAACGCCGGGCGCCGGGTGGAATCCTGTCTCAAGCAGAAGATCTCCAGCTGGCGCTTCGATCCCATCGATCCTTCCATGGGTGATTTCAAGATGGGCCAGAAGATGGCCTTCGGATCCTGAGCGACCGCCCGGTGCGACCATCCGGGGCACCTGCAACACACACACAGACAGGCGGCGGCAGTCCCTCCGCCTGTCTCCTTTTGACGGGACACGCGGGTGGGCCACCCGATCCATTGGCTGGTCATTCTGTTGCTGGCGGGTTGCCTGGGCGCCCAGCCGCACTTCCTTCCACGTCCGGGTGAGAGGCGGGAAGCTGTCTGGCTGCCGCGGCTGGACAGCCTGGACGCTCGCGTCCACGACTTGTCCGGTACCTGGCAATGGAACATGGCGGAGGGACCGGGCGGCGGAGAGTGCCTGGTGCCCTCCTGCTGGACCGGCCATGAGGGGGAGATCCGCTTCCAGCGCAGCTTCACCTTGCCCGAGGCGGGGGTGCAGTCCTCCTGGCGGCTCTGGTTCGGCGGCGTTTCCTATACCTGCCAGGTCCTCGTCAACGGCAAGTTCCTCGACCGCCATGAGGGCGGCTCCGCCTCCTTCGAGTTGGAGATCCCCGAGCGCTTCCTGCAATTCGGACCGCCCAACCAGCTGGAGGTCCTGGTCGACAACCGGCTGTCGGCCCGCCAGTCCCTTCCCCTCAAGACCCAGAGCGGGGATCCGGCCCATTTTGGCGGCATCTACCGGGAGGTGCTGCTGCTTGAGAGCCCGCGCCTGACCGTGGGCGACCTGCGCTGGGACTTCCCGGCCACGGGGGATCGCCTCCAGCTCCGTCTGCGTGTGCGCAACCAGGAATTGCTGGGACTGGACAGCCTGCGCCGCGCGCCGGATCTCTGGGTGGACGCCGCCCTGCGTGATCCGGCCGGTTCCCTGCTGGCCGCCGTCCGGTTGCCGATCCAGGTCCGGCCGTTGGAGAGCCAGGAAGTGGAGCTGCTGCTGACGGCGTCGGCCCGCCTCCCGCTGTGGTCGCCCGATCATCCCGATCTGCTGGAACTGACCCTCTCCCTCAGCCAGGATGGGCGCCTGATCCATCGCCGCCGGCAGGCCATCGGTCTCAAGCAGGTGGATCTGGACAAGGGACAGCTGCGGCTGAATGGCGCACCCCTCTTCCTCCAGGGCATGACCTATGTGGCCGACCATCCCGCCACGGGGATGGCCATTACCGCCGCCCAACTCAGGCGGGACCTGGAGGCCATGAAGAACATGGGTGTCAATCTGGTACTGCACATGAGGGGGGCGCCCCACCCCGCCCTCAGCCAGGTTTGCGACCAGCTGGGCCTCCTCCTCATGAGCGAGCTGCCGGTCTGGCAGGTGCCGCCCCGCCTTGTCTCCCGCGCCGCCTTTCGCCAGGCGGCCCTCGTCCAGGCCCGCGAGCTGGTCCACCAGAGTCGTGGCAGCGCCTGCTGGCTGGGCCTCAGCATGGGCAGCGGCCTGGACTTCAGCACGACGGCGGCGCGCACCTGGATCGACGACCTGCAGGTCCTGCGCACGGAGGGCCAGTTCCTGCTGGCGGCTGGTGGCTTCTTCACCGGTGCTGGCACGGAGGGGGCGGAGGCGCTGCGAGGCCTGGATCTGCTGCTGCTGGAGTCCTTCGGCCAGGATGTGCAGGCGCAGCTTCCCGACTTGGCCCGGCCCGTCCTGCTGTCGCGCCTGGGCTGGCCCGTGGAGGTGGGCAACCTGGCCGGATACGAGGACCCCTATAGCGAGCTGCACCAAGCCTGGGCCCTCCAGTCGGCCTTGGGCCAGGCGCTGGCCGCCTGGAAATCCGGCGCGGCAGACGCGCCCGCCGGCACCATCGTGCATGGCTACGCCGACTGGCGGGGCGGACGGCCGCAGCTGGCCGCCCCACCCGGCCAGGACCCCCTGCTGGTCACGCAGGGCCTCTTCACCGAAGACCGCGTGGCGCGCGCCTCGGCCAAGGAGGTGGCCAATCTTTTCTCGGGGGGAGCGCCTGGCACCCTCAGCCGCGGGGAGTACCAGTCGCCCCACCCTCCCGCTTTCGCCCTGGTGGGTTTTGGCCTGCTCATCCTGCTGCTCATCGGCTGGCGCCAGAACAACGTCTTCGGGCAGAACCTGCGCCGCAGCTTCATCCATTCCCACGGCTTTTTCACGGACATCCGCGACCGTCGCGTCTTCCAGTTCGGGCAGGCCATCTTCCTCCTCGTCGTCGTGTCGGGAGCCATGGCCCTGCTGGGTTCCGGCTGGCTCCATCTGTTGCGCAAGAGCCCTTTTCTCGACCGTTTGCTGGGCCTGGTCGTGGTGTTGGACCCTTTGCTCCACTGGATCCACCGCCTGGCCTGGAACCCGCTGGAAAGCGTGGCGCAACTGTCGCTGGCCCTGCTGGGCGGGCAGATCCTCTTCGCCATCGGCCTGCGCGTGCTGGGCCTGTTCAGCAACGCCCGCTTCACGCTTCGACAGGCCATCACGCTGCTGGCCTGGAGCTCCACCAGTCTGCTCTTCACCATCCCCATCGGCATTGTCTTCCAGCCCCTCATGCTTTCGCCGGCGGCTCGCATCCCCACCGTTTTCCTGCTGGCCGTGCTCATCTCCTGGTATCTGGTCCGCCTTGTCAAGGCCCTGCGCATCGCCTTCGAGGGCCGTTTCTACGGCATGTTCGGCCTGATGGGAGTGCTGGGGCTGGCCACGCTCCTGCTCGTCCTCTTCTGGTACGAGCGGTCCCAGAGCCTCTTCGAGTACATCGATTACTACCGGCGCATCCACGGGGGGTGGGGATGAGGCGGCCTGCGGTCGGGCGGCACGATTCGGGTGTCGTGTTGATCACGGCCGAACGCGTGAGGCGGGAGGCCGGCGCGGCCGGGGGCGGCCGGCTGCTGCTGCCCAGGGGCCGCTCCGTCCTCACCGACGAGGCGCGGGATTTGGCCCACCGGTTGGGTGTCGTGCTGGAATGGGTGGAGGACCTGCCGCGACCGGTGGCCGCCGAGGCGGGGGAGAACCCGGCGCGGCGGGATCGCGTCCAGGTTGCCCTGGCCAGCGACCACGGCGGCTATGCCTGCCGCCTGCACCTCGCCCGGGAGCTGGAGAAGGCCGGTTACACGGTGCGGGATCTGGGCTGTCCCGACCCCGCCCCCACCGATTATCCCCTGTGGGCCGCGCTCCTGGCACGGGAGGTGGCCGGCGGCGGGGCGGCCCGCGGCATCATGCTGGACACGGTGGGCGTGGCCTCGGCCATGGTCTGCAACCGGGTGCCGGGCGTGCGCGCGGCCGCCTGCGAGTCGCTGGAAAGCGTCACGTCCAGCCGGCGGCACAACGACGCCAATCTCCTCACCCTGGGAGCTCGTCTGGGGGAACAGGCCTGCCTGGCCCTGGCCCTGGCCTGGCTGGCCGAGCCCTACGAGGGAGGCCGCCACCAGCGCCGGGTGGACATGATCATGGCCCTGGACCGGCCGGGCAGCTGAGGCCCGAATCAGAGCTCGGCACTGAGGTCCAGGTAACCCACGCCCTGTTCGAGAGCACGGGCAATCTTGCGGAGGAGGGCTTCCGCCTTCTCCAAATCGACTCCCACGTTCACGACCTGATCGTCGGCGCCCTTGAAATGAAGGGCGAAACTGTCGCTGTGGGTGATGGGGCGCAACTGGATGCTATCCAGCCGCAGGGCATGGGCGCTGATCAGACGATGGGGTCCGGTTTTGATCCACATGCTGGTTGTCTTCCTTCCTTTTCAGGGTTATGTGATTTGTAATGACGATTAATAAGTAGGCAAAATCTAAAATTATAAAATCTTGCCATTAAATAAGCTAAAGCTTACTTTCTTAAAGATCATGTACCACAACCCACCGTGACATGATGCCATATGTGGCCCATTCCATGTGCTTGAGGCAGAATTGGAATGATCCGGCAACCTTGCTTCCCGCCTCCTTGCTGGATAAATTAAGCACTTTCCGGAAAGGCGGCTGAACATGCGGATGTCCGAAGGAATTGATCCGGAAGTGCGAAGCGCAAGCATCAGACCGCTGGAAAGCCGGATATCGACCCAAGGATGCTGACGATGGCTCGCACCAGCAGGAGCAAGAATGCCAGGGCGACGCCGTGGAAGGCCGCGCCGCTCATCCGCGTCCTGTTGGCCGAGCGCTTGAGCAAGATCGAAATCAGGGTCCAGGGACCCTTCCGTCTGGAGACCCTGGCCGGGGACCTGCTGCACCGGCTGGATGCCTCCGACCGCCGCTGGATGGTGCGGACACAGAACGGGGTGCCGGCCAGCCTGCGCCACGCCGTCATCGTGACCGCCACGTCCGACCCGCGCGCCGCCCGGCGGGTGGTGGGCCGCTTGGCCGCCCAGGGTTACGAGGCCCGCATCGTGGAGCTGGGCGCTGTCCAGGCGCCCGACGCGACGGTGCGACCGGGCCGCAAGCGATACCGCGTGGTCTGCGGCTCCTTTGAAGATCCCGCCGCCGCGGCCGAGCTGATGACCCATTTCCAGAACGCGTGGCGACCCCGCCTGGTGCGCGAACGTCTGATCCCGCCGGCCGGCCAGGTGGAGATCACCGACGCGTCCTTCGAGCTGGACCAGGAAGTGGGGGAGGGGCTGCGCATCCGGCCGGAGGCGGGGGGCGCCGTCACCCTCTTCCGCCTGCCCTGCGAGCGCTGGCCGGACAGCCCGCTGGAGGACCGGCGGTTCAGCGGTGACCTCGAGTTCCGGGTGGACAACCATGGCCAGCTGGCCGTGGTCAACGAGCTGGCGGTGGACGAGTGGCTGAAGGGCGTCCTGCCCGCCGAGCTGGAGACGGGCTTTCCCTCCCAGGCCCAGCGCGCCGCCGCCGTGGCGGTTCGCTCCATGGCCCTGGCCATGCTGGGCATGCGCCATCGCAATGAGGATTGGCACTTCTGCGCGGGAGGCCACTGCTTCCATTACAGCGGTCTGACCCACCGCGACGAGGATTGCGACCGGGCCGTGGACGAGAGTCGCGGCGAAGTGATCCTTTGCCGGGACGAGATCTGCGACGCGGTGGTCCACGCTTGCTGCGGCGGCCATGGCGAACACAAGGAGAACGTCTGGTCCACGCCGCCCGAGGCCGTGCTGCGCGGCCGCCCGGACACGGCGGAAGCGACCACGCGGCGCGTCTCCCTGGCCCGGGAGGCGGCGGTGCGGAATTGGATCCTCAATCCGCCGGCGGATTGTCTCTGCCGGGTCACCCGTTCGCAGCACCCCGCCCTGCTCGAACGATCGCGCCGCACCTTCCGCTGGAAGGAGGTCTTCATGCGGGCCGAGCTGGAGCAGATCGTCTTGCGCAAGACCGGCGTCGACCTGGGCACCCTCTATGAGATCGTGCCCGTCAAGCGGGGCGTCTCGGGCCGCATCATCGAGCTGGAGCTGATCGGCAGCCGCCACAACCTGAGGCTGCAGAAAGAGCTGAAGATCCGTGAGGCACTTGCCCCGGGCCGGCTGCTCAGCAGCTGCTTCAGCGTCCACGCCGAGCAGGACGCCGAGGGCCTGCCCCATTCCTTCAGCCTGTGCGGCGCCGGTGAGGGCCACGGCTGCGGCCTCTGCCAGGTGGGCGCCGGCGCCCTGGCCGAAGCCGGTCTCGATTGCGCAGGCATCCTGGACCACTACTTTCCGGGTACCGAGTTGATCAGGCTCTATCCGCCCACGGGCGGTCCACTTGAAAGGACATGACGACGATGGCGATCCTCAAGAGCGACCTCAAGCGTGTGCTGAAGCAGGGCGAGCTGCGGCTGGGGCATTTGCGGAGGAGTCTTTGACGTCGATCGCCGCCAGGAGAAGGCCAATGAGTTGGAGGCCCGCAGCCAGGCTCCGGACTTCTGGGAGCAACCGACCCAGGCCCGCACCATCCTGCAGGAGGCGGCCCGCCTGAAGCAGGTGGTCAACCGCTACCAGCACGTCGAGACGGAATGCCGGGACATCGCCGACCTACTTGAACTGTCCGCCGAGGACGAGCTGGAGGAGCTGGCCCAGCTGACGCGCACCCTCGAGGCGGATCTCGACGCGCTGGAGTTGGCCACCATGCTGTGCGGGCCGGACGACGAGAAGAACGCCATCCTCACCGTCCACCCCGGCGCCGGCGGTTCGGAATCGGAGGACTGGGCGGGCATGCTGCTGCGCATGTTCCGGGCCTTCTGCGAGAGCCAGGGCTGGAAGATGGAGACGCTGGACGAGCAGCCGGGCGAACTGGCCGGCATCAAGAACGCGTCCATCGAGATCAGCGGCGCCAACGTCTTCGGCTACCTGCGCAGCGAGATCGGCGTGCACCGCCTGGTGCGCATCTCGCCCTTCGACAGCCAAAGCCGCCGCCACACCAGCTTCGCCAGCGTCTTCCTCTATCCCGTGGTGGAGGAGGAGGACCCGGAGATCGTGATCGATCCCAGCGAGATCCGGGTGGACACCTACCGCGCCTCGGGGGCGGGCGGCCAGCACGTCAACAAGACGGACAGCGCCATCCGCATGACCCACCTGCCCAGCGGCATCGTTGTGCAGTGCCAGAACGAGCGCAGCCAGTCCCGCAACCGCGCCACGGCCATGAAGATGCTCAAGAGCCGCCTGCTGGCGAAGAAGCGCGACGAGGAGGAGGCCAAGCGGGTCGTGCTCGAGGGCACCAAGCTGGACAACGCCTGGGGCTCGCAGATCCGCAGCTACGTGCTGCACCCCTACAACATGGTCAAGGACCACCGCACGGGGGTCGAGACCAGCGACACGACCGGTGTCCTGGGCGGGGAGCTGCTGCGCTTCGTGCGCGGCTTCCTGCTGGATCCCGTGCTCAACCGGCCCCGCGCCGACAAGTGAGGGACGACACCATGTCCATCGAAGAGGGGCCGCGCCTGGCGCCCGTGCTCCAGCAGCGCCGTGAGAAGCTGGAGCGCCTCCGCGCGCTGGGCGTCGAGCCCTGGCCCATCGGTTTCACCCGCGAACAGCGTGTTGGGGAGGTCCACGCCCGCTTTGATGAATGGGCGGAGGCGGGCAGCGCCCTCGCCCTGGCCGGACGCCTGATGGCCATGCGGAGAATGGGCAAGGCAAGTTTTGCCGAACTCCTCGACGGCGGGGAGAAAATCCAGCTTTACGTCCAGCGGGACGCCGTGGGTGCCGATATCTACGATGTCTTCAAGCTCTTTGACATCGGCGACATTGTTGGCGTGAATGGAAAAGCATTCGTTACGAAAAGCGGCGAGCGGTCCATCGAAGTCAGTCATATCCGCTTGCTGGCCAAGAACCTGCACCCCCTGCCCTCCTCCAAGGAGAAGGACGGTCAGGTTTTCGACGAGTTCACCGACAAGGATCAGCGCTACCGCCAACGTTATGTGGACCTGCTGGTCAACCCGTCCACCCGGACGGTCTTCGAGCAGCGCAGCCGCATTGTGTCGGCCATGCGCCGGCACCTGGAGATGGCGGGCTACCTGGAGGTGGAGACCCCCATCCTGCAGCCCCTCTACGGAGGAGCGGCGGCGCGCCCTTTCGTCACCCACCACAACGCGCTGGACATGCGGCTCTATTTGCGCATCGCCAACGAGTTGTACCTGAAGCGCCTGATCGTGGGCGGCTTCGACCGTGTCTTTGAATTCGCCCGGGACTTCCGCAACGAGGGGATGGACCGCTTCCACAACCCCGAGTTCACGCAGTTGGAGTGCTACGCCGCCTACCAGGACTACCGGGACATGATGAGCCTGGTGGAGACCCTGGTCAGTGGTCTGGCCCTGGAACTGCACGGCACGACCCGTGTCGGCCTGCGCGGCCACGAGGTGGAGTTGGCCCCCCCGTGGCGGCGTGCCACCCTGATGGATCTGCTGCGCGAGGCGACGGGCGAGGACCTGCTGGAGATGGACGAACCCGAACTGCGCAAGCTGGCCGGGCGGCACCACGTGGAGGTGGAGCCCACGGCCGGCTGGAGCGGCATGGTGGACGCCATCTTCGGCGAACTAGTGGAGCCGGGTCTGATCCAGCCTGTCTTCGTCTGTGATCATCCGCGCGAGATGAGTCCCCTCGCCCGCCGGCACCGCGAGCATCCCCGCTTGGTGGAGCGCTTCGAGGCGGTGGTGGCGGGCAAGGAGCTGTGCAACAGCTTCACGGAGTTGAACGACCCCATCGACCAGAGACAGCGTTTCCTGGAGCAGCACGCCCTGATCCAGCGCGGCGACGCGGAAGCCCACCCCCTGGACGAGGACTTCATCCGCGCGCTGGAGATCGGCATGCCGCCCACCGCCGGCCTGGGCATCGGGATCGACCGCCTCGTCATGCTCTTGACGGGGGCCGAGTCCATCCGCGACGTCATTTTCTTCCCGACCATGCGGCCCCAGGGTCCGGCATGAGCGGCGGCTGGGAGGCGGCGGTGGCCCTGCGCCACCTGCGCGGACGGCACCACCTGGGCTTCATTTCGGTCGTCACCTGGTTCTCCGTGCTGGGCATCTTCCTGGGCACGGCGGCCCTCATCCTCGTCCTGGCGGTGATGAGCGGCTTCGAGAGCGAGGTCCAGGGACGCATCGTGGGGCTGGACGCCCACCTGCGCGTGCGCAGCTGGCACGAGCGCGGCATCGCCGACCACGAGGCCCTGGCCCAGCGGCTGTCCGGCCTGCCGCACCTGCGGGAGATCCATCCCTACGTCCTGGACAAGGGCATGCTGCGCTTCCGCGGCGAGAGCGAGGGGGCGGTCATCCGCGGCAGCACGCCGGAGGGTCTGGCCACCGTCCTGCAGCGCCCGGAGTCCCTGCTCGAGGGCAGCCCGGTGGTGGAGGCGCGGGAGGAGGACGGCCTGCCCGGCATCCTGGTGGGTCGCTACCTGGCCGCCGGCCTGGGCGTGGTCACGGGCGACACCCTGCTGCTGCTGTCCCCCACGGGCATCGTCTCCACCTACAGCCAGCCCCTGGTGCGCCGCTTCCAGGTGAGCGGCATCTTCGAGCTGGGCATCTACGAGTTCGACGACGCCATCGCCTTCATCAGCCTGGCCGAGGCCCAGTCCATCTTTCGCATGGGCTCCCTCGTGACGGGACTGGAGATCCGCCTGGACAACGTGGAGCGGGCGGGCGCGGCCAAGAACTGGCTGATGGAGCGCCTGGACTATCCCCTCGCCGCCTGGACCTGGTATGACATGCACAAGAACCTGTTCAGCATGATGAAGCTGGAGAAATGGATGATGTTCATCATGCTGAGCCTGATCGTCCTGGTGGCGGCCTTCAACATCATCTCCGTCCTCACCATGGTCACCATGGAGCGCCGGCGGGAGATTGGCATTCTCAAGGCCCTGGGCGCCGACCCCGCCGCCATCCGGCGCATCTTCGTCCGTGAAGGCCTGCTGCTGGGAGGCACGGGCACCCTGCTGGGCGCCGCGCTGGGCCTCTTCATCTGCTGGCTGCAGATCCGCTTCAAGCTGCTCAGCCTGCCCCCGGACGTGTACTTCATCAGCACCTTCCCCGTGGAGCTGCGCTGGCCGGATGTGGTCACGGTGGTGCTGAGCGCGCTGGTCATCAGCCTGCTCGCCACCCTCTACCCGGCCTGGCGGGCCAGCAACCTGCATCCGGTGGAGGTGATCCGCCATGAAGGATGACCTGCTGCTGACGGCCCGCGCCCTGTGCAAGAGTTTTCCCCACCCGGGGGGAACCGTGGACGTGTTGATGGGGCTGGACCTGGACGCCCGCGACGGCGAGATCCTGGCGGTGGTGGGGCGCAGCGGCTCCGGCAAGAGCACGCTGTTGCATGTGCTGGGAGGACTGGAGGCCCCCAGCGCGGGAGAGGTCCATCTGCTGGGCGAGAGCCTGTGGGCCGGCGGCGAGGCCGCCCGCGCCCGGCTGCGCGCCCGCAGCGTGGGCTTCGTCTTCCAGTCCCATCACCTGCTGCCCGATTTCAACGCCCTGGAGAACGTGCAACTGGCCGGCCTGATCGCCGGTCTGGATCCGGCCCGGGCCGAGCACGAGGCCCGCACCTGGCTGGAGCGCTTCGGACTGGATCACCGCCTGACCCATCACCCGGTCGAATTGTCGGGCGGCGAATGCGCCCGCGTGGCCCTGGCCCGGGCCCTGGTCCCCTCTCCCGCCATCCTGCTCGCCGATGAACCCACCGGCAACCTGGACCGCCTGCAAGCGGACCGGGTGCTGGCGGACGTCCTGGGGATCATGGCCGAACCCGGCCGCTGTCTCATCATGGTGACCCATGACCCCCATCTGGCCCGGATCGCCCATCGCGTTCTGGAACTGGAAGACGGCCGAATCAACGGATAGCGGGGGGCGGACGCCCGCCGCGCACGTGGAGGTGTCCGATGATTTGCCAGGTCTGCAACGAGCACTCCGCCGCCTTCGAACGAGGCGACGGATCGTATCACCTGCGCATGTGCTACACCTGTCTCTCCCGCACCGGCCTGCATCTGCTGAGCGGGTGGCGTCTGCTCCCCGTGGGGCAAGTGCCCGAGCCCTGCCCCGACTGCGGCCTGGGCTGGGAACTCTTCGCCCGCAGCGGCCGCGCCGGCTGTCCGGCCTGCGCCCTTCGCTTCACGGCGATCCTGGAGGGCTTGATCGGCGGGAATGGGGCCCGCCCGGTCCCCCGGCGGACGGAGCACCCCCCCGCAGAGAGCGATCTCAGTCTGGCCCTGCTGCTGGAGGACTACGAGTTGGCCGCCCGCATCCGCGACCGGCTCGACCAGGAGGAGGCCCCCTGAAGGAGTTGATCCCCCGCCTGGGCGAGGAGTCGCCGGGCTGGCTGCCCGATGACTCCCATCCGCTCCTCTTTGGACGCCTGCAGGTCTCGCTCAACCTGCCCGGTCGGGCCTTTCCCGCCCGGATGACCGAGGCCGCCCGCCTGGCCCTGCGCGATGAATTGACGTCCACCCTTTGGCCGCAGGGCTTGCCCCCCCGCCATGGCCTGCTGGCCAGGTTGGGCGGGGAACACTGGGAGTTCCTCTCCGAGCGCTGGCTGCAGGAGCCGGCCGACTGGGGGCACGGCGAGGCCCTGCTGGTGGTGGAGGAGGGCGAGGGGCGGGACACCCTGCTGGTGGGCGAGGACCACCTGCGGCTGGGCTTGCGGGCCCGGCCGGAGGAGCTGGAAGAGGCGGCCCGCGACCTGGACGGGCGTTGCCGGACCCTGGAGGCCGGGGCGGGGCTGGCCAAGGATGAGTCGGGCCGCCGCCTGGTGGCCAACCCCTTCCTCTGCGGGAGCGGCTGTCACGGCTCCCTCGTGCTCCACCTGCCGGCCCTGGCCTGGTGGGGGCAGGTCGAGGAGCAACTGGACCCGCTCTACGAATGCGGCCTCAGCTACCGCACGTGGCAGGAGGGCTTCGGCGACTACGTGGTGCTGGAGAATGTGCGGGGCGATGCCTGGCCGGACGGTGAAGCCCCGCCCGCCGAGGGCCCGGTGCTGCTCACGCTGCGGCGCCTGTTGGAGGCGGCCCGGCGGCTGGAGGAGGCGGAGCGCTCCGCCCGCTCCCAGCTCAAGCGGCACCGCCGCCTGGAGGTGGAGGACCGCGTCCTGCGAGCCCTCGCCCTCTGCCGCGCTGCCCGTCTGATGGGC
Organism: bacterium; assembly: GCA_030685015.1. Lineage (NCBI taxonomy): Bacteria > bacterium. Next base: position 365 of record JAUXWS010000027.1, on the reverse strand, counting down.
TATCCGGAACTGGTCGAGCAGCTCTCCCTGCTCCGCCTGGGCCGTCAATTGAAGGAAGCCGGCTGGGAGCTGCCCGCCCTGCCCGGCCCCTTCACGCGCCTCCTGCTCAGCCTGGCGCCCGCCCACCTGGCCCTCCGCGGTGATGCCGCACGGGACGGTCGCCAGGCCTCCGCCCTGCGTGCCAGGCTGCTGCGGGCGGCCCTGGACTGACCCGTCCCTTTGGTTGGACATGGGCGCCGGGCATGTTCACAGGGGGCGGCAAGCCTTGCCGAGGTGTCCGACCATGGGTCGGACACCTGTTCGCAGAAGCAGACACTCCCCGGCCACCTCTCCACATGGGGCAACAGCTCGCCCGCCCGGCGCGA
>JAUXWS010000026.1 GCA_030685015.1 bacterium | reverse complement strand
GGTCCTGCAGCCGCTGTGCGCCCCGACCTTGACACGGCACATTTACGGCTTCCGTCCAGGGAGAAGCGCGCCCGTGGCTATCCGCGCCGCGCAGCGACACACCCAGCGCGGCGCGGACGACTGCAACATCCATGTGTGAAGCCGTCGGGCCGGGGAGCAGGTGATGGGCTGGTTGCGGGAGCTGTTCACGGGGCTCCATCTGAAGGTGAACGAGGCCAAGAGCGCGGTGGATCTGGCGATGCGCCGCAAGGTGCTGGGCTACAGCTTCTGGCTGGGACCCGGCGGAGTGGTGAAGCGCCGGGTGGCCAAGAAAGCCCAGGACAAGCTGAAGGAGCGAGTGCGTCACACGACGCGGCGCATTTGAACCGCCCGGTGCGGACCCGCAGGCCGGGTGGTGTGGCAGGGGATGCCGGGGATTCCCCGGCACCCCTATGCCGATTGCCAGGATCAGCTCAGATGGTCGACGTGCAGAAGGGGCAGCGCGTCGCCTTGAGGGAGATGGTGCTGAAGCAATGGGGACACTCGCGGGTGGTGGGGGCGGCGGGCGCCGGCGCCTCCGCCCGCTTCAGCCGGTTGATCGCCTTGATGAGCAGGAAGGCGGCGAAGGCGACGATGAGGAAGCTGATGACGGCGTTGAGGAAAACGCCCAGGTTGACGGTGACGGCGCCCGCCGTCTGGGCGTCGGCCAGGGAGGCGTAGGGGGCCGCCGTCATGCCATCCTTGAGCGTGAGGAAGATGTTGGAGAAGTCCACGCCACCCAGCAGCAGACCGATGGGAGGCATGATCACGTCGCTGACCAGGCTCTTGACGATGGTGCCGAAGGCGCCGCCGATGATGATGCCCACCGCCATGTCCACCACGTTGCCGCGCATGGCAAACTCACGAAACTCCTTGAGCATGATGTCCTCCTGCTGCTGGTTGGTGGGCGCGTGACGATCCCGGCCAGTTCCTTGGCAAGCGGCGGCAATGTGTGGAACGTGCCAGGCACGGGCAACAAGCAGCCTGGGCGCTGGGAAAGGGCCGGCCTGCGGGGAACAGGCCGGCCCTGCGTTTCGAGCCTCCGCGTGCGGTTGCGTGGAGTCCAGGTCAAGCCGGACCTCTGCTTCGCAAGTCCAATGCCCATTTGAGGGCCAGCCACTGATCTTGGAAGTGCTTGAAGGACAATCGGTTGATTCCGTGTCTGCTCTGCTTGACAGCTGGAACGGCCAAGCCTGGCCAGCCCCGTGTCAGGAATGACACAGCATCAGGTTCAGTCAGGTCGGACGGCATTGGTCATGGCGAAGCCGTCCGCCTGGCGAAGCTCGGCGCGCAGCCAGCGGTGTGCCCGCCAGGCGGAGGACAGGGGCAGTTCAGCCGTTGGGGGCAGCTTCCGCCACTCGGCGAGCAGCGTCTCCCCGGCCGCAGCGCCCCCCCACAGCCGCAGCCAACGCAGGGGGCCGGCATCGTCGCGCAGGCGGACATGCAGGTGGGATCCGCCCCCGGCCAGGATGCCGCCCAGGCAGGTCTGGCCGCCACCCGTGAACCAGAGCAGAGGGCCGTCCGTGAGGAGGGTGCGTCCGGCCTCCAGTTCCGCCAGCAGACGGCGGGGGCGCTGGTCTGGCTGGTCCGATGCAGGGGGTGCCAGCGCCTCCCCCGCCGCCAGAAGGCAGGCGCTGCGGTGGCGGCCGAAGAGCTGGCTGCGTCCCCAACCCAGGCTCCAGGCCGGCACGTGGACGGAGCGTCCCAGGCTGAAATGGCCGTGGCTGTCCCCACCGGCCAGAATGACGGCGGGGCGTCCGCGGGCCAGCTGCTCCAGCCACAGGCGGCGACCCGCCCGGAAAGCGGCCCCCAGCCCGCCGGAGAGCACTTGGTGCGCCGTCAGGAGGGCCATGTCCTCCCCGCGCCAGGAGCGGCGGCGCAGCAGCCAGCGCTCGCCCGCGCCCGGCCGCTCCCCGGTGTGGGCCGAGACCGGCAGGCAGCCACTGCCGGCCAGCGCCTCCAACAGCGCGGGCAGACGCCATTCCGGACGCCGCGGCAGCCAGGACTCGCCGCCGTCGGCCGATCCGGGCCAGAAGCGGTCGGGAGCCAGGAGCAACAGGTGGAGGATGCCACCGCCCACGCCCCCCACCGAGCATTCCTCGCCGCCCATGACGAAGGGGCCGGGCGTGGCCGCCGCCGCCGCCAGCCACTCCTGCTGGCGCCGCCAGATGGGGAGGGCAGGATCGGCGCGGCGGGGATTCTCCACGCCATCGTCCAGATCGTAGCTGTGGTCCGTCAGGGCGAACCAGTCCAGATCCAGGGCGCGCGCCGCGCGGCGCAGCAGTTCCGGCGGTGGTCCGAACTCGATCATGTCGCGGGTGGCGGAGGAATGGACGTGGGGATCGCCCTGGACCATGCCGGGCAGGAGGGGCGGCGGCGTGCGGTCCACCCGGACCCGGAGCGGCTCCTCGGGGAGGCCGCGGGCGAGGTGGTTGCGGAAGAGGATCTCCTGGCCCGCCGCCCCGCCCGGGCCGGGCAGGCGCTCGGCGCGCAGGTCGGCCCACAGTTCCCACGTGCCGGGATCCTCCAGCTCCAGCTCGAGCAGGACCAGGCCGCCCACCGGCGTCTCGAGGCGGATGTCCAGGTCGCGACGCTGCTGGGTGAGGCGGCCGCGCGGATCAGCCAGGGTCAACTCCAGGGCCAACAGGCGGACCGGGAAGCGGTGGGCGTCGGCGAAGGCGAGGAGCAGGGGCAGCGGTCGTCCCGCCGTGATGCGCCAGGGCAGGTCGAGGTAGATCTCGGGCCAGGGCTGCCAAAGGCGTGACAGGGACTTGCCCAGGGGCGTGTAGTGGAGTTCGGCGTAGCGCGGATGGCTCTCCGCATGATGGGTGGGACCTCTCATGCGGGGCGCCTCCAGCCGGTGGTGCCGCGCAGGCCATGCCAGAGGGCGAGGAGGGCCACCAGCGGCCAAGCGGCCAGGTAGAGGGCCGTCTCGGAGGCGGCGGGCCGCTCCTCGCGCAGGCGGGCGGCCAGCTCGTCCAGCAGGGCGGAGAGGCTGAGCACGGCGGCGCCGCCCAGCACCAGGCCCAGGATGGGCCGCAGGAGGAGGATGGCGGCGAGGGCACCCAGCCAGGCCGCGGCTCCCAGGACCAGGCTCAGATGGAGCGGCGCCAGGCGGGGCAGGCCGGCCAACCAGCGGGCCAGTTGGCGGGCGCTGCCCGCCCACGTCTCGGGCCTGGTGCGCACCCGGCTGTCGAGGGGAAAGGCGGCGAGGCGATGAGGCGCCCCGAGGCGGGCCAGCGCCCGGGCAAAGGCCAGATCCTCCCCGCTGTCCACGGCGGCCAGTCGGGCATAACCGCCCAGTTTGTCCACGGCGGCGCGGTCGAAGGCAAGGTTGGCCCCCCAGAGCGAGGGCGCCGCCTGGTGCATGCGGGCCGAGAGGAGAGCGCCCATGCCCGAGAGGAGCAGCCAGTGGAGGCGCTGCCAGCGCGCGGCGGGGTCTGGCGTGGCGCCTCCTTCCAGCAGCACGAGGCCACCCACCGCGATCAGCCCTTCGTCGAGGAGGGCGCCCAGGGCCAGGCTCCAGCCGGCCGGCAGCCGGCAGTCGGCGTCGCTGAAGAGCACCTGCCGGCCCCGGCATTGATCAACGCCGTGGCGCAGCCAGGCGGGCTTGCCGCGGCGGCCGGGTTCGGCCGGCAGGAGCCGGACGCGCCCGTGACGCTCCGCATCGGCGCAGAATGCCTCGAGCAGGGGGCGCGTGCCGTCCGTCGACTGGTCGTCCGCCAGCATGATCTCGAGGGCGGGATCCCTCGCCAGCAGCCGGTCCAAGTCCTGCAGCAGGCCGGGCAGCGCTTCCTCTTCATTGCGGGCGACGATGAGCAGGCTGCGCTGCGGCTCCCCGCCTGCCGCCGGCGCGCTCCTCTCCGCGGCAGCCCGGTCGCTCCCCTCTTCCACCAGTTCCTCGAGCCAGGCGCGGCGCAGCCAGATCATGATGAGGATGCCCGCCGCCACGACCAGCGCCAGGGCGCGGGGCCAGCCGGGAGGCAGCAGCAGCCACTCAGGCATGGGCGTCCTCCAGCAGGGCCATGGGATCAAGCGGACTCAGCCCCTTGCCGCGCAAACCGGCCAGGATGGCCGGCAGGGCGGCCCGCGTCGACTCCTGGCCCGGGCCGCTGCAGTGCAGAAGCAGGATGTCCCCCGGGCGCGCCAGCTCCAGCACCCGGCTGACGAGCGCGTCCGGGCGCGGGGCGCGGTAGTCGGCGGGATTGAGGCTCCAGAAGACGGGCTCCAGGCCCAGACGGCGCGAGACGCGGCTGAGCCAGGGCGTCCAGTTGCCGTAGGGCGGCCGCTGGAAGATCGGCGGCAGGCCGCAGGCGGCGGCCAGGCGTCCGGCGGCGCGGGCCAGGTCGCGGCGCACGACGGCAGGCGGCAGCAGGCCCAGGCGCCGATGGCTGAGGCCATGCACGGCGGGGAGGTGGCCGGCGGCCAGCAGGGCGCGGGTGATGGCCAGGGCCTGCTCCTCGTCCGCCGTGGCGGGGCGGGCCGGATCCTCGGGCAGGCGGCCGGCCACGAGGAAGAAGAGCGCGCGCGCCCCCGCCGCCTCCAGCAGACGGGCCGCCTCAGCCGTGGCCGGTCCGGGTCCGTCATCGAAGGTGAGGAGGACGCGACCGCTGCCGCCCAGCCAGGCCAGGCGCCGGGGCAGGCGCCACAGCCCGGGCTGAAGGAGGGGGCGCCAGGCGGGCGGCCGGTGCAGCAGGGCGCTCATGGCGCGCATCCGAGCGGCGGCCGGCCCTCGGCCGGCGAGCCGCGCCACGGGGGGCGGACGAAGGTCCCGACCCAGGGCACGACCAGTCCATAGGCCAGCTGTCCCAGCCAGACCAGCGGAAAGAGCGGCAGCAGGCCGCGCCCGCCCAGGCGCCGCGCCGCGTGGACCGTCAGGCGCAGGTCGGGGATCAGCTTGAGCAGGACGATGCCGAGGGCGGCATGCGCGGACAGGTGTCCGCTCAGGGCCAGGATGGGCGCCAGCAGCGTGCCCAGGAAGACCAGGTAGAGGCCCAGGGCGCCGGCCTGGGCGGCGCGGTCGGGCATGTGGCGTTCGCTGGAGGTCCAGCGCACGCGCTGGCGCCAGAACTCGCGCGGCCCGGCCGGACCGCGGGTGGCGACGAGGGCGCCGCGGGCCAGCGTGGCGGCCAGGGTCCAGCGGGTGCGCAGCCGCATGCGCTGGATGAGCAGCGTGTCGTCGGCGCTGGGCAGGTGCAGCAGGCCCTCGTAGCCGCCTGCTTCGCGGTAGGCCGTCCGCCGCCAAGCCAGGTTGGCCCCGCTGGCGAAGAGAGGTCGGCCGAGGGCGAAGGAGGCGAGGCCCGCCCCCAGCAGGCCCATGTACTCCAGACGCACCAGGCGCGACCAGAGGCCCTCCCCCGCGAAGACGACCGGCCCGGCCAGCAGGCCGTCGCCGGACCGGACCGCGCCCAGCAGGGTGGCCAGCCAGTCGGGACCGGGGCGCGAATCGGCGTCCAGCACGGCCACCCAGTCATGCCGCGCCTCCTCCCGGCCCAGGTCGATGGCCTCCTTTTTGCCGCTGCGCCCGGGCGTGGTGCCCAGCAGGCGCGCCGCGACGCCCTGCCGGCCCAGCTCCTCGATCAGGACCCGCGCCACCTCCGCGCTGCCGTCGCGGGAGCAGTCGTCCACCACCAGCAGCTCCCAGCGCTCCCGCGGCAGGGTCTGGGCGCACAAGGTCCGCAGGGTGGCGGGCAGGGCCTCCGCCTCGTTGCGGGCGGGGACAATGACGGAGATCCCCCCGGCCGCCACTTCGCCCTCCTCCCCGCCGCCGGGCGCCAGGCGGTCGCCGCGTCCGGCCAGGGCGCCGCCCAGCCGCCACACATAAGCGGCATAGACCCCGTTGAGCGCGAGCAGGCTGAGGGCGGTCAGGCTCACCTGTCCTCCCTTCCGCCCCAGGGGCGCAGGGCCAGGGCCGCCCAGCTGCCGGCCAGGGAGGGGAGCAGCACGTTGATGACGAAGAGGAGGAAGGCCGCTGTCACGGCCAGTTCGGGGGCGCCGCCGATGCTGGCGAAGAGGTTGGCGGCGAAGAGTTCGCGCACTCCCAGGTCGCCCAGGCTGATGGGGAAGAGGCTCTTGAGGAACATGGTGCCGGCGGCGGCGGCGGGCGCCAGCGTCGAATCCAGCCCCAGGCCGCGGGCGAGCAGGACGAACTGTGTGATGAAGGTGAGGTAGAAGGCCAGCGCCGCGGCGAGGAGGCCCAGGCGGCGCGGACGGCGCACCAGCAGCATGGCGCCGTGGACCCGGGCGAAGCGCTCCCGGGCGGCCAGCCAGGGCAGGCGGCCCAGCAGGCCGGTGACGCGGGCCGGAGCCAGGAGCAGGGCCAGGCCGGCCAGGGTCCAGACGAGGACGGCGGCGGCGTAAAGGCCCAACAACAGCAGCACGAGCGGCGCCGCCCGGCCGAAGATGCTGAGGTCCCAGCGCGGCAGCAGGAGCAGGCCCAGGGCGCCGAACAGGCTGGTGACGGCGGCGGAGCTGAACTTGTCGAGCAGGGAGAGGGCGGCCAGTTCCGTCCGGCGGCCCCCGAAACAGGCGGCGCGGGCGTGCTCGCCCAGGCGGCCCGGTGTCAGGGTGCCCAGGGCCGTGCCCGCCAGGAAGGAGAGCACGATGCGTCCCCCGGTCGCCCGCGGCAGTTGGGCCCTGACCAGCAGGCCCCACTTGATGGCCTGGAAGGCCAGGTTGGGCACCAGCAGCAGCAGGGCGCTGGCCAGGTGGAGGAAGGACATGTCCCCCACGGCCCGGACCAGACCGGGGGCGTCCAGGCGGCCGAGCAGCCAGACGCAGAGCGCCAGCGCCACGGCCGACTTGAGCAACCAGCCGGTGAGGACGGACCTCATGGCGCCTCCCTGCCCTCCAGTTCCTCGATGGGGCGGGGTCCCTGTCCCAGCGACATGCCGGCCACGCCGTCCCGGCCCTCGCGCCGCTGCTCCCGGCCACCCGCCTCGCGCGGGCGGCTGGCGCGGGCCGCCTCGATGCGGCGGCGGACCTCATCCTCGTCAGGGACGGCCCAGCCCCGGTGGCGCAGGCTGTCGCCCAGGGGCCGGCGCAGATCCACCGCCAGGTCCCGCTGCTCGAGGGTGAGTCTCACCCCTTCGCCGCAGTTGCGGCACATCTCGAACTGGCTGCGCTGGCGGAAGACGGCGCGGCGGAAGGCCATGTAGGGCCGGCTGGTCCACAGCTCGCGGAAGTTGTGGGTGGACAGGTCGCCCATGGCGAAGTCGCTGTCCTTGTCGAAGCAGCAGACGGCCAGCTCGCCGCCGGCATTGAGCACGGGCTGGTTCCAGAGGCGCTGGCAGCGGTTGGGGTAGCCGTGTTTCATGGCGAAATGGCGACCCCCCTCGTCCTCCACCACCTGGTAGCGCCGCGCCGCCTCGTCCTCGGGCAGCCACACGTCGATGTCGGCGTCGTCGTAGATCTGCACGGTCTTCAGGGTGAGGCGGTCCACGCCGCAGCGGCGGGCCAGCCGGTCGATCTCGAGGATCTCGTGCTGGTTGTGCCGCATGACGATGAACTGGAGGTGGACGACGGGCGTGGCGCTGCCCAGGCGGCGCTTGGCCGCCATCAGGCGGGTGAGGCCCTCCACCACCAGCGGGAAGTTGCCGCTGCGGCGGTAGGCCTCGTAGGTCTCGGCGCTGGCGCCGTCCACGCTGACAAGCAGGGTGCCCAGGCCGCTGCGGACCAGGGCATCGGGGTCGTCCAGGTAGTGGCCGTTGGTGGAGGCGTAGGTCCACAGGCCCATCCCGGCGGCCCGGCGCACCATGGGCAGGAAGTCGGGGTGGAGGAAGCTCTCCCCCTGGTTCCAGAGCAGGACCATGAAGGCGTCGCGACCCAGCTCGTCCAGCAGGCGGTCGTAGACGGCCTTGTCCAGGAAGCGGGCGGGCCGCTTGAGCGTTCCCGCGCCCGTGGGGCAGAGGGGACACTTCAGGTTGCAGGCGTTGGTGGGTTCCACCATGAAGACGGTGGGCAGGCCCCAGACGATGGGGCGCCGCAGCAGGAGGGAAAGACCGTAGCTGGCATGGCTCTTGACCGCGTTCCAGAGCCGGCGCAGGGTAAGGGTGTGTCGCAGGAAGAGGAGGGACTCGCGGGAGGGGGCGCCTTGGCGCCACTGGTAGCCGCGGAGGCCGCCGACGAGGCTGTGCCGGAGGGCGTGGAGCACCAGGAGCAGGGACAGTCGCCCCGCACGGGGCACAAGCTCCCCTTCGCCCAGCAGGGCCAGGCCCTCCGCCAGCATCCGCCGGGCGGCGAGCGCCAGGGCCGGCAGGAGCGTGGCGGGGAGCAGGACAAGCGGGGAGCCGGCCACGGCCCAACGGGCCAGCAGCGCTCCTTGCAGAAGAAGCGCCAGGAAGAGCGAGGCCTGGCGCAGGATCTCGCGGGCGGGCAGGTCCCGCAGCTTGCCGTAGCGGCGGCGGGCCTGGCGGACGGCGTTGCCCGCCTCACGGGTGTGGACGATGGACGCCGCGCTGGTGAGGAAGGCGCAGCGCGCCGCAACCTGCCCCAGACGCCGGATGAGGTGGACGTCGTCGCCGCTGGGCAGATCCTCCAGGTTCGACAGACCGTCGACCTGGCGCAGCAGGCGGGCCCGCGTCGACCAGTTGGCGCCCCGGGCGAAGGGCGGCCTGCCCAGCATGAAGCCCACAGCGGCTTGCAGGCTGCTGGCGGCGTTCTCGAAGCGGCGGAAGGCGGACACCTCGCCGTCCGGGGAAGCAAGGACGACGTGGCCGCCCACCAGGTCGGCGCCGGCGGCATGGGCCGCCAGATGGGCGGCCAGCCAGCCGGCGGCGGGACGACAATCGGCATCGGTGAAGAGGACGAGATCCTCCGCACCGGCCCTTTCCAGCACGTGGCGCAGGCCGGCGGCGAGGGCGGCCAGCTTGCCCGCCGGCGGCTGGACCAGGACGGTCGCCTCCGGCCAGTCGGCCAGCAGGCGGCGGGCCAGATCGGCACTGCCGTCCACTGATCCATCGTCCACCAGCACCAGGCGGGGCCGGGCATCCACCCCTGCCTGCCCGGCCAGGGCGGTCAAGAGGGCGGGCACCTGCAGCGCCTCGTCCCGGGCCGCCACCAGCACCCAGACCGCTGGATGCGGCGCTTGGGCCGCCGCTGGCGCCGGCGAAGCCCCCAGGCGGCGCAGGCCTGTCCACCAGCGGGTGCCCTGCCAGGCCAGGACCCCCGTGGCCACACACCAGATGATCAAGGATGGGGACATGCGACCACTTTCATTGCGCCGTCCAACCTAACAAAGGGAAGGGCGGCGGAGGACGGCCCCGGCCCACCGCGCCCGGCCCTTCCTTGATTTACTTCCCCTGAGTGGCTAAACTTGTGCGCTTCCGATGGAGGAATAGACCTAACTGGTAAGGCAGCGGTCTTGAAAACCGCCGGGCTTCGGCCCTTGGGGGTTCGAGTCCCCCTTCCTCCGGTTCCTCCATGGGAGGCGCATCATCCTGGAGAGGTGGCAGAGTGGTCGAATGCGCGCGCCTGCTAAGTGCGTAACGGTTAACCCCGTTCGAGGGTTCGAATCCCTCCCTCTCCGTTATATTGGCGGAACGCCTTGAAGATCAGGGCGTTCCGCTTCTGCTTTTTGGCGATTTGCCAATAATGTGACAAAGCGGTTCGCCCGTGATCGACCACGATTTCGCACGGGAGTCCGCCATGGCACTGACCAAAGTCCCCATCGTCCGGCAGCGCAAGAATCCCTCCGGCAGCGTTGTCTACTACCTCGATTACATGATCGACGGCCAGCGCTTCCGCGAGACCATCGGCCCCCGCAAGGACCTGGCGGAGAAGCGTGCCGCCAAGCTTTTCACCGATCTGCAGAACGCCCAGGCAGGCCAGAAGCCGTTGCAGGAGGCGCCGACGCTGCAAGCGATGGTGGACCGCTTCCTGCAAACCAAGGTGCGGCGTACCCGCGAGTCCTCGCAGCTGCGCTACAAGATCTACGCGGATCACTTCCTCGCCTTCTTCCGCGAGGCCTTCCCCAAGGTGCTGCGCATCGACCAGGTGACACGTGCCCAGCTGGAGGAGCACATCCAGGTGCTGGTGGAGGAGGGCTTCGCCAACAAGACCTTGAACGGCCAGATGCAGTTCCTCCGCTCCCTGTTCAACATGGCCGTGGACGATGAACTGCTGGCCAAGAGCCCGGCGAGCAAGTTGAAGGCCTACCCTGAAACATCGGATGAAACCCCGCCCTACTGGACGGAAGAAGAAGTCGTGCGCATCCTGTCCAAGGTGGGCCACTACTGGCGGGATGCCTTCGCCTTCTTGTATCACACGGGCCTGCGCAAGGAGGAACTGATCCACTTGACCTGGGACGACGTGGACCTGGCCACGAGCCCGCCCTGCATCATCATCCGGGGCAAGAAGGACTGGCGCACCAAGACCAACCGCACCCGCGTGGTTCCCTTGTCGCAGGACGCCGTCGACATCGTGAACCGGCAGAAGCGCCACCCGCACAACCGCGTGTTCAGTGACTACCGCGGCACCGTCATTCACCGCGACAAGATCTACCTAGCCCTGAAGACGGCGCTGAAGAAACTGGAGCTGACCGGGGACGTGCACCAGTGGCGTCACACCTTCGCCACGCACCTGGTGAAGAAGGGTGTGGGCATCGAAAAGGTCAGCAGATTGCTGGGCCACGCGTCCATCGAAATGACCATGCGCTACGCCCACGTGGCGCCCATGGATCTGAAAATCGCCGTGGATACACTGCCGAGGATTCCCAAGAAAACGTGATCCGGGTCGCTTTTCGGGCATAAGAACAGAGACGCAGAAGCCAACCCTGTTCAACCCGAAAGGAAGGACCCATGAGACCGCGAACCCTGACGGTCAATGACCCCTTTGTGCCTATCCAACGTGTGCCCCTGTTCACCCCGGCCGGTGTGCAGTCCAGCCGCTACGCCATCGTGCTGGATCCGCAGGGTGCCCACGAGGAAGCGGGCATTGTGTCCGACGACTACAACCTGGTGGAGAACGCCCGTGTGGTGGAGACGGCGGAGCGCATCCTGGCGGAGGGCGCTCTGGAAGCCACGCGGGGCAAGACCTTGTTCGATGGCCGACGCTTCCGCCAGCGCTGGGTGCTGGGGCAGCACACCTTCGAGGCCCAACCCGGCGACATCGTCGCCTTGACCCTGGACGCTTGGAATTCCTACGACGGCTCCGCTCGCTTCGGCGTCGCCTTCAACATGCAGCGCCTGCTTTGCTCCAACGGCATGGTGGTGGACCAGTTGTTGGGCGGCTTCCGCTTCAAGCACAACCAGGCCCATGGCGATGTCTTCGATGGCGAGGTGGAGCAGGCCGTGGAGCGGCTCCAACAGCTGTCCCACAACATCCACCTGCTCGCACCCAAGTTTCAGACCATGACCCGCCAGAAGCTCTCCATTGCCGGGATCCAGCGTGTCTTCAGCGACCTGGAGATCCCGCGTCCGCTGGTGTCCGATGTCTTCATGGAACTGGGAGGCAGCCGTGCCTGGGATCTCTACAACGCCTTCACCCATGTGCTGACGCGGCAGGAGTCCTTTGGCGCCGAGCACACCAACCGGCGTGTCACGCAGTACTTCCTTGACCACGCGAGGGGTTGACCATGGAGACCCTGCGCCAATCCACCATCTACAGCTATCTGCGCTGTCCCTACCAGCACTATCTGCAGAGCGCCGAACCGGACAAACGGACATTCCGACACCCCGCCGCCATCCACGGCACTGTGTTGCACGGTTTGATCAAGCGCATGCACGAAGGCGACTGGGACATGGATTTGCAGGCGGCTTACCTGCTGGCCTTCCAGCACGAAGTGACAAATGGACAAAACGACACGCTGCCCGTACGCTGGAAGGCTGAAGCGGAAGACCGCGACCAGTACCTGTCCGACGCCGTGGCCATGCTGGAGGGCTACCGCGGCAAGGATTACAACCGTGCCTGCAAAGTGCTGATGGCCGAGGCCCAGTTCACCGTGAAGTTGGGTCGCCATCAGCTGACGGGAACCTTGGACCAGCTGCGCCAGCACCCGGACGGCACACTGGAGCTTGTGGATTTCAAGAGCGGCAAGACCATTCCGCCCCAGGCCTATGTGGACCTGGACTACCAGCTGTCCATCTACGCCTATGCCTTGCTCCACGGCACCCTGCTGGTGGACGGCAAGCTGCTGCAACCACGCATTCTGCCGGATCGCCTGACTCTCTACTTCCTGCGCCACCACATCCCTTACAAGCGCGCCACTGGGGGCAAGTCCGCCGGGGAAGAGCGCGGGGAGCCGCGCATCAGCACCACCCGCAACCTGGACCAGCTGAAGGCCATGAAACAGGACGTGGCCCATGTGTCACGGATGATGAAGGCGGGGTGCTATCCGCGCTCGCCGGATCCCCTGAAGTGTGGTGTCTGCGCCTTTGCCGACGCCTGTCGTGGCGCGACCCAAGACGCCCATCTGCCAATGGCCCGCCTGGAATCCCTTGTATCACAATTGGAGGAAGTCGCATGAACAGCCCTGCCCACATCAGCGAATGCCTGCCCGCCCTGGACATCGATCTGCAGGCCGAACTGGATCGCATGACCGAAGGCGTGCACATGCCCTTGCCCCGCGTGCGCGTGGAACACAGTCCCAGTGGCCAGCATCGCCTGTTCCTGGATCTGGGGCCGACCATCGAGGACGAAGGCCTGGTGGTGCCTCTGGAAGGCAACCAGTTGTCGGGAATCGTGGTCGCCCACCAGCACATCCGCGCCGTGTTTGAGGAAGGGGGCACCCTGCCGGTTTGCGCCGCTGTAAATGGCCAGCCCACCGTGGACACGCCCCAGGCTTCGAACTGTGAGCAATGTCCCCTGAGTGGCTTCGGCAGCCGCTGCAAGCCCAAGGTGCGCCTGCTGGTGTTGGCTCCCGGCGAGGACGGTGAACCTGCGCTGTGGGTCTTGCCCCTCTCGCCCACCAGCATCAAACAGTGGCATCGCTATGTGCAGCGCTTGGCGCGGTCCAAGGTGCCTTACCTGGCCGTGCGTACGCGCTTCGAATTGAAGGACATCCAGCGCCCGCCCTATCGCTATGCCGAGGTGCTGATGACGGTGGACCGCCTGATCACGCCGGAAGAACTGGCGCAGGTGAAGGCGGTGCGGGAATCCTGGCAGGATGCGCTGGCCACGGTTGTCAAAGACGACTACCAAGATCCGGGAGATGCCGGCCATGCAGAGGCGTAAGCGCGGAATCGACTGGGGGGATCTGCTGGTGGACCTGTTGATCTGGTTGGCCACGCGGACATGGAGGAAGCGGTAGATGAAGGGGCTCCCTGGAGCCCCTTTCTTTAGCCATCAGATGGTGCTCATGCGGGCCAGCATCGCCGCGATCCGAGCATTTCGATTGCAGAAGGCGCTGATGACCTCGGCATGGCTGAACCCGGCCAGAACGTAAGGGTAGGCTTCCTCGAAGAAGTCAAGGAACCAGCTGAAGTCGAAGGACTCGTCGAACACTTGGCGGGTCAGTTCATCGTAGTCGAACACGTCGAAGTCCCGCTTGCCCAGCAGGTTCCCCGTGTTGCGGATCAGGTAGAGCTTCGCCTGGATGACGAATTCGTTGTAGGTGATCGGCTTCTTCGGCACTACCGTCGCATGTCCTGACTGACTTGCTGGAAAGTCGCAAAGCTGATGCCGGGCGTCAATCCAAGCATGGCCGGATCAATGCCCTTCCAGGCGATCACCCGATAGTTCATCAATTCCCGGAAGCGGGCCACCAATTGATGCGTGTAGCCTGGGGCAACGACGGGAGTCAGGTAGTACCAATCGGATTCGTCTGCTGGGTCCTGTTCGTTGTAGAAGATCAGGTAGTAGTCCGG
>JAUXWS010000025.1 GCA_030685015.1 bacterium | reverse complement strand
GATCCAGTTCCAACAGCTCCTTGTGATCCAGGTCCTCCACTCTCATGGCGTTTTCCTTTCTCCAAATCGAGGGAGAAGCTAAATCATTTTGATCGAATATTCATCGCATCACATGAAACAGAAGTCGAATGTACATGCTCATCATCACGTCCAAATTCTGGCCCGAATACTGCAACAAGCTTGCTTGCAAGGCAGCAACCCTGCCTCTGTGGGTCCAGTTGGTGTGAATCACCCCGGCTCCAGTCCACCGTAGCGACCGGTGCGACTGGAGCCGGCGGTGGACGCGCCGCACCGGACAGCCAGCCGGCAACACGGGCATGTGCGATGCCCCGGCCCAGCCGAGGCCCGGAGAACTGAAACACAACAAGGGGGACTCCATGAACAGGAACTCAAAATTCGGCATCAAGGCGCTTGCCGCGGCCGTCGTGGTTGCGGTCATCGCCACGGGATGCTCCACCACGCCGCTGCGCACCGAGGCCTCGACCTCGGGCATCAGCGCCGCCGAGGCGGTGGGCGCGGCGGATGTGCCGCAGGCCGCGCTCTACCTGCAGCTGGCCAAGGAGGGACTGGAGCGCGCCAGGTCGCTGGCGGCCAAGAATGACCATGAAGAGGCCGCGTCCATGCTGCTGCGGGCCGAGGCCGACGCCGAGCTGGCCGTGATGCTGTCGCATGAGGACGCCGAGAAGGCGGAAGCGCTCGCCGCCATCGAGCGGGTGCGCAAGCTTCGGCAGAGCAGGCGCTAGCAGTTGGTCCGGCCAGGGACCTGCCACCAATTGAACTGAAAGGAATGGATCCATGAGAACGAGTCAACTGGTCATGCTCGCCGCCGGTGCCGCCATCCTGGCCGGCTGCGCGGCAACCGTGCCGCACGAACTGACCGGCGCCCGTGAAGCCTACCGGCGCGCCAACACCGGACAGGCGGCCGAGGTGGCGCCGGTGGAGCTGCACAACGCACAGCAGGCGCTCCTGCTGGCCGAGAAGTCCTTCGAAAAAAGCCCCAAGTCCTTCGTGACACGCGACCTGGCCTACGTGGCCCAGCGCCGGGCGGAGATCGCCGTGGCGTCCGTCTCCATCGCTCTCGAGCAGAAGCGCACGGCCCAGGCCAAGACCGACCTGCAGACGACCCAGACGGACATCACGAAGCAAACCCAGGAGGACCTGAACAAGGCGCAGAAGGCCTTGGCCGAGTCGCAACGTCAGAGCGAGCTGGCCCGCGAACGCCTGTCCAATGAGCAGGAGGCGCGTCTTGCCGCCGAGGCCAAGACAGCCCAGGCCCTGGCCGATCTGGCCGCCGTGACGGAAGAGGCCCGCGGCCGGGTGATCACCATCTCCGGGAGCGTGCTCTTCGCGTCCAACCAGTCCACCCTGCTGCCCGCGGCCCGGACGCGCATCAACCAGGTGGCGGACGTGCTGTTGACCACGGGTGAGCGCAACCTCATCATTGAGGGACACACCGACTCGCAGGGTTCCGACAGCCACAACCTCGCCCTTTCCCAAGCTCGTGCCGACCGCATCCGCGACGTGCTGGTGCAGAAGGGCTACGCGGCGAGTCGCATCCAGACCCGGGGCCTGGGAGAAGGTCGCCCCATCTCCGACAACACCAATGCCGAGGGGCGGGCCAACAACCGCCGCGTCGAGATCATTGTCGAGCCGGTGCAGCGCACGTCCCAGGAATAGCATCGACCAGAGGCGCAATGGTGCACCATGTGACCAGCAATGGACAAAGGGGGATCCCGTGAACCAGGATCAAGTGGCGGGCAAGTGGGAGCAGCTCAAGGGCAGGGCGAAAATCGCCTGGGGCGGCCTCACGGATGACGACTTCATGAAGGCCGAGGGATCCGCGGACAAGCTCTATGGCTTGATCCAGCAGAAATACGGCGACACGCGCGAGGCAATCCAGAACAAGCTGGACGCGGCCAATCGGGAATAGGGATGCTGTGTGGGGAGAGGGCGTGGCAGCGTAGCCAAGCCATGGCCGTGCTGCGCGCCCGATCCTAACCGGGAAGGAGATCATCATGTTGTGGACTGTTGCAGTGGTGCTGCTCGTGTTGTGGGTGCTGGGAATGGTGTCGTCCACCACGATGGGTGGATTCGTGCACCTCCTCCTCGTGCTCGCCGTGGTGGCGGTGGTCATTCGGCTGATCCAGGGCCGCCGCATCGTGTGAGTCGGTGCGTAATCAGGGGTCGCAAGGGCGACTCAAGGGGAGATACTGGTATGAAGACCTACAAGTATGTGCTGGCCTGTTGCCTCGTCCTCATCGTCGCGATGGGCTGCGCCAAGCAGGATGAGAAGCAAGCGGCCCTGGAGCGGGAGACCGCGATCGCCGCAGCAAAGGTCGAGCAGGCTGAGGCCGATTTGCAGGCTGCCCGCCAGGCCGAATTGGAATACACCTACACCCAAAAGGCCGAATTCGTCACGCGGATGAAGGCCGAGCTGGCGGAGATGCAGGCCGAGATGGACCGCCTGAACGGCAAGGTCGATCGCACCACCGGAGCGACCAGGGCCGAGGCAAGGAAACAACTGGCCGCCGTGCGGGCGCAGTGGACGGAGGCCAAGCGTCAGTTGGACCTGGCCGAGAGCGCGGACGAGTCCAGCTGGGACAAGGTGAGGGCCGGCTTCAAATCGGCCTACCTCGATTTGAAGAAATCCTACGACAACACGCGTCAGTGGCTGAGTGACAAGATCGAGCCCTGATCCCCCCGGGTCGGCGTGGGCGGGCGCCGCCGCCCGCCACGCCGATGCAGCATCAGGCTTCAACCAGACCGGGAAGGAGCGCACCATGATTTCGCTGCGTCGCGCGGGTGAACGCCGCCAGGACCGGCGACGCCACCATGAGGTCTGGCTGACCTTCTACCCCGCCAGCGGCGCCGAACCGCTGGCCTTGGGTTTCGGCACCCTGCGCACCCTGGATGAGAACCGCTTGCCGCCCGGCGCCACCATCGCGCCCTATCCGCGCCAGGAAGCCGAAGTGATGACCTACGTGCGCGAAGGATCCCTGGCGCAGGAGGACTCGGCCGGGAAATCGGGCATCGTGCTGGCCGGCGAATTCCAACTGGCCAGCCTTGGCCCACTGGTCCGCCACAAGGACCGCAACGCCTCGCAGACCGATTGGGCACACGTTCTGCGCCTGGACCTGGTGCCGACCGAGGTGGGGCTGCAGGTATCGGTCGATCAGAAGCGCTTCCCCATCGCCGACCGCCGGGGCCGGCTTTGCCTCGTTGTCTCACCCGATGGGCGCGGCGGATCGTTGCGCATCCACCAGGACACCCTCATCTACTCGACCCTGCTCGAGGTCGGCCAGCATGTGGTGCATGAGCTGGCCGCGGGCCGGATGGCCTGGCTGCATGTGGTGCAGGGCGAGGTGGCGCTGGGGGATCACCTACTGACCACGGGCGACGGGGCCGGGGCGTCGAAGGAACCCACCCTGTCCTTCACGGCGCGTGGGGACAGCGAGGTCCTGCTGCTGGACATGGGTCCACCACCTCCTCCCGCCCGGAACCGCCGGCACTGATGGTGGTTCAGGCCGGGGACAGGCTGCCCGACCGCGTTCTGCCCCCATCCACCGGCGTCCCCCGCGTCCCTGTTCCACCCGCTTGTCCCCGCGATCACAGCCACCGACCCGCGCATGCTTCATGAGGCTTGTTCATCCTCGGCGTGCTCGTCCAAACAACCGCTCCACAGCCAGCGCCGCGTCTCGGCCACCAGCACGCCCTGCAGCAGCAGGAGGGCGACCAGATTGGGGATGGCCATCAGGCCGTTGGCGATGTCCGCCAGGTTCCAGACGGCGGGCAGGGACAGGCTGGCGCCCCCCAGCACGGCCAAGGTCCACAGCCAGCGGTAGGGCGCCACGGCGCGCGGCCCCCAGAGATACTCGGCGGCCCGCTCCCCGTAGTAGCTCCACCCCAGGATGGTGGTGAAGACAAAGGTGAGGAGGCCGAAGCTGAGGATGAAGGGACCGACGACGGGAAGGTCCGCGAAGGCGGCCCGCGTCAGGCCGGCGCCGGTCGCCCCGGTGGTCCAGGCGCCGGAGTTGACCACGACCAGGCCGGTCAGGGCGCAGACCACCACCGTGTCCCAGAAGGTGCCCGAGGCGGAGACGAGGGCCTGGCGCACCGGATTGCGCGTCTGCGCCGCGGCGGCGACGATGGGCGCGCTGCCCAGGCCCGACTCGTTTGAGAAGAGGCCGCGGGCGACGCCGAAGCGCAGCGCCTCGCGCACTCCGGCGCCCAGGAAGCCGCCCGCCATGGCGTGGCCGCTGAAGGCGGAACGCAGGATGAGACGCACCGTGTCCGGCAGGCCGCCGGCGTGGAGCAGCAGGAGCGCGAGGCAGCCCAGCACGTACAGGACGGTCATGATGGGCACCACCACCTGGCAGACGCGGGCGATGCCGCGGATGCCGCCCAGGATGACGGCGCCGGTGAGCAGGGCGAGCACGCCGCCGGTCAGCCAGACGGGGACGCCCAGGCTGTCCCGCGCCAAGCCGGCGATGGAATTGGCCTGCACCATGTTGCCGATGCCGAAAGCCGCCACCGCGGTGAGGGCGGCGAAGACGACGCCCAGCCATTTGAGGCCCAGGGCGCGCTCGAGCACCACCATGGGACCGCCCACGATGCTGCCGTCCGCCGCCTTTGTCCGGTACTTCACGGCGAGGAGGGCCTCGGCGTACTTGGTGGCGATGCCGAAGACGCCGGTCAGCCACATCCAGAGCACGGCCCCCGGACCGCCCGCCGCCACGGCCGTGGCCACGCCCACGATGTTGCCCGTCCCCACCGTGGCGGCCAGGGCCGTGGTCAGCGCGCCGAACTGGCTGATCTCCCCGGCGCCCTGCCCCGAGCGCTCCAGGGAGATGCGGATCCCGGTCATGATGTGGCGCTGGATGAAGCGCAGGCGGATGGTGAGGAGGAGGTGCGTCCCCAGGAGGAGAACGAGCAGGGGCGGACCCCATACGAGGCCGCTCAGGGTGGACAACAGGGCTTCCAGCCGCTCCATGGGCGCCTCCTTATTGAACCGTGGGCATGGGATGGTGTGACCGGGGCCGTGCCGGGTGGCGCGATCCCGCCCCAAGGAAAGGAAGCCGGACCGCCGGGCCAAGACCGGAGGCCACGCGGGTGAAGCGGGTCGATCAGATCCGTCGCTCGCGGATCGGCGCAGGCGCTACTCGTCGTCCGCGGCCGGCCGATGCTGGTCGCACAGGCTGGCGTAGGCCTGCCAGCAACCCAGGCGCTCGGCAAGCAGCAGACCGGGCTGGGCGCGGCGCCAATCGGCCGGGGCGGACTCCCGCTCCACGTCTAGGATGGCCTCCACCGTCGGGCGGGCAACCAAGTCCTCGCCGTCGGCCGCCGCGAAGATGCGCCGGGCCAGTTCCTTCTGCTCGGGGGCCCAGGGATCGGCCTCGACCACGGCCAGGACGCGCCCGTCCGGGTGAAGCAGCTCCACCCCCTCGTACTCGAGGAAGACGCCCGCCTGGCCGTGGCGGGCGCTCAGGCGCCGGGCGTGGGCGAGGAGCGCCTCCAGCTGGTCGTGGCGCGCCGCCTCGTCGTCCCCGTCGTGGATGGCGGCCTGGGCGGGGCTGAGAGTCAGGCTGAGGGGCATGGCGCAGGGTCCTCCCGGTGATGACCGTGCCAAGGTAGGATGGTGCGGGGGTCGCTGCCGTCCACCGTTTTCCAGGCCGGCCCCAATCGCCCATCCGAGAGGCGCCGCGACCTCAGACCACCGGGACGCGCACTGTCACCGC
Organism: bacterium; assembly: GCA_030685015.1. NCBI lineage: Bacteria > bacterium. The sequence goes on along the minus strand of JAUXWS010000025.1, from coordinate 47,723 downwards.
ATGCTCCCGCTGATCATCGACCAGGCGGAATCCGCCCTGCCCCTGCTCCACGCCGTCCACCCATATCCGCGGCCCGCCGTGCCGCGCGTCGTCGGCGGCGACCTGCTCGACCTCGATGTGGTAGACCGTTTCCCGGTGGCGGTAGTGGATGGTCACTCCCGGCCAGTGCGCCGGCAGGAGCGGCGCCAGATGCAGATGATCCCCTTCCAGGCGAAGGCCCAGCAGGGATTCCACCAGGAGGCGATACATCAGCCCGGCCGAACCCGTGTACCAGGTCCAGCCGCCCCGGCCCGTGTGCGGCGCCACGGCGTAGATGTCCGCCGCCATGACATATGGCTCCACCAGATAGCTCTCCATCGCCTCCGGCGAGGCCGCATGGTTGACCGGGTTGATCATCGCCGCCAGTTCCCAGGCGCGCCGCCGGTCTCCCAGGGCGGCGAAGGCCATGGCCGCCCAAATGGCGGCATGGGTGTACTGGCCGCCGTTCTCGCGCACTCCGGGCACATATCCCTTGATGTAGCCGGGATCGAGTTCCGTCTTGTCGAAGGGTGGATCCAGCAGTTGCACGATGCCCTGGTCGCGTCGCACGAGCCGCTCGTCCACGGCCTCCATCGCCTGGCGGACATGGTCGGCGGAACCGGCCCCGGAGAGGACGGACCAGCTCTGCGGGATCGAGTCGATCCGGCATTCACTGTTCTGCCCCGAGCCCAGGGGGGTGCCATCGTCGAACCAGGCGCGGCGGTACCAGGCGCCATCCCAGGCGTGCCGCTCGAGGTTGGCGCGCAGCTGCGCGGCCGACTCGTCGCACCGGTCGGCGAAGGCCGCGTCACCCCGCCGACGCGCCAGCGGGGAGAATCTGCGCAGCACGTCGCAGAGGAAGAATCCCAGCCAGACGCTCTCGCCCCTGCCTTCGATGCCCACCCGGTTCATGCCGTCGTTCCAATCGCCGGAGCCGATCAGGGGCAGTCCATGCGCGCCCACCGCCAGTCCTCGTTGGATGGCCCGCACGCAATGCTGGTAGAGGCTCTCCACGACGGCGGAGTGCCCGGGCAGGTCGTAGTAGGATTCATCGTGCGGATTGAGCGGACGTCCTTCCAGGTAGGATGAGGCTTCATCCAGCACGCCCGTGTCGCCCGTGCCCTCCACATAGTGGCAGGTGGCCTGCACCAGCCAGAGGTAGTCGTCCGAGCAATGGCTGCGCACACCGCGCCCGGAGGGCGGGTGCCACCAGTGCTGGACATCCCCATCGAGAAACTGCCGGCTTGCGCACAGGATGATGTGGGCGCGCAGCAGCCGCGGCTCGGCATGGAGCAGGGCCATGGCGTCCTGCAGCTGGTCGCGGAAGCCGAAGGCGCCGCCTGACTGGTAGGCTCCGCTGCGGCCCCACATGCGGCAGGCCAGCGTCTGATAGAGCAGCCAGCCGTTGGCCAGGACATTGAGCCGGGAGTCGGGGGTCTCGACCTGGACAGCCCCCAGGGTGTGGTTCCAATACTGCCAGACACCCTCGAGCGCCCGTCGCGCGGCATCGGCGCCGCGGTGGCGGAGCAGCAGGCGGCTGACATCGCCCTCCCCCGGCCCGCCCGCCAGGCCAAGGCGGAACCTGATCTCCCGCTCTTGACCAGGGGCCAGCTCGAAGGCCACCTGGATGGCGGCGCAGGGATCCAGTCCACAGCCCCTCCTGCCCGACAGATGCGTGCGGCCCAGGGCGGCCGGGTTCGCCAGGCTGCCGTTGCGCCCGATGAACTCGGCGCGGTCGCAGGTGAAAGTGCGTTCGGCCTCGTCCACGTCGAAGAAGGCGACATGGCCCGGAAACTCCGTGTTGTAGTGGCTGCGCGCCAGGATGGCGCCGCTGGCCGCATCAAGCTCGCAACACACGTGCCGGGCCGCCCTCGTCCGCAGGTCGCCCAGCACCCACTCCACATAGCCCGTCGCCGACAGCCGGCGCGGACGGTCTGACTCGTTGCGCACCTTGAGCACGGTGAACTTGACCGCCGCCGCCATGTCGACGAACACCCACAGCTCGGAGCGGATGCTCTCCTCCACGTGCTCGAACACGCTGTAGCCGAATCCGTGGCGGCAGGCATAGGCCGTCGATCCGCGTCGGGGGAGCGGCGTGGGCGACCAGACATGGCTACTCTCCTCGTCGCGCAGGTAGGTGGCCTCCCCGCCTGCGTCGGAGACCGGATCGTTGTGCCAGGGCGTCAGCCGGTACTCATGGGCGTTCGTCCCCCAGGTGTAGGCCTGGCCGCTCTCCGAGACGACGGTGCCGAAGAATGGATTGGCCAGGACGTTGACCCAGGGCGCCGGCGTCAACTGCCCGGGCATGGTGGTGATGACGTACTCGCGCCCATCCGGCGTGAAACCGCCGATCCCGTTGCCAAGGATGAGATCCGGCCGGTGCGTCTTGCTTGAGGTCGGCCGCCCGGGCCGATGGGTGCGCGCTGGCGCCAACCGCGGCGGGTCCGGCAGGGCCGCCGGGCCGCGGTCGACCTGTTCCACCAGGCTTCCCCGGCTGTCGCTGAGGATGACCCGGGCGACGCTCTGGAAGAGCAGGCGGTCCTCCTCGGCGATCTGCTCCACCGAGCGCACGAAAACTCCCCCCGGGCGCTCCCAGGCCGTCGATTCCCGCCCCCCGGCCACCAGCCCCAGGATCTGGTCCTGCAGCACCTGCCGGTAGCCGGCGCGGTCCTCGTTCCAGATGACAAGATCCACCGCCAGGCCTTTGAGGCGCCAGTAGGCATGGGCCTGGATCAGCTGGCGCACCAGGTCGATGTTGTCCAGGTCGGCGATGCGCACCAGGACGATGGGCAAATCACCGGAGATGGCGTAGCTCCACAGGCCGGACTGCCCGCGGCGGTTGGCGGCCAGCACGCCATGGTCGGCACGCAGGGAGGCGTGCGAGTACATGATCGTGTTGGCCAGGCGGCAGTACAGCTGGGCGTCCGCCTCGCGGGCGTTGATCTGGCGCAACACCACCTGGGCATGGGTCCAGGCCAGCTCGAAGACGCGGTCGGCCAGCCGGCGGTCCTGATACTTGCCGGCCAGGGCGAGGGCCTCCTCGCGACCGACGGCGAGACCGTAGACCAGGTCCACCGTGACCGTCTGCTCCGGCTCCAGGGTGATGCGGCAGCGGATGGCCGCCACTGGGTCCAGCACGGATCCCTGCCGGCCGTCAAGCTCCCCGCCGGCGTCCAGCGCCCGCGGCGCGGAGGTGTCCCGGCCCCGGCCCAGGAAGTGGGCGCGGTCTGTTCCGCATGAATAGTCGGTGGCCACCGCGTCATGCACGGCCAGGAGGTGGAGCATCCACGGCACCCGCTCGTCGCGGGAACGCGGCCGCCTGGTGGCGAGGATCAAGCGGTTCCCGGGGATGATCTCCGTTTGCACGAAGAGATTGCTGAAGGCCGGATGGAGTTCGTCGGCGACCTGGGGCGCCAGCACCACTTCCGCGTACGTGGTGATCTCGATCGTGCGGGATCCGGCGGCGCGATTGGTGATGCGGACGCGGCGCAGCTCGATGTCATCCTCCGGCGACACCACGATGTCCGTGTGGGCCTCGAAATCGAAACCATCCTTGCGGTCGCGGCGATGGAACTCGGCGCGTCCCTCGGAGAAGATCGCCTCGTAGTGCTCGGCGCGTCGACGGGTCGGGTGATGCGTGGTGGACCAGACGGTGCCGCTCTCCACGTCGCGCAAATAGCAGAAGATGCCCCAGGCGTCCCGCGTGGCGTCCTCGCGCCAGCGGCTGACGGCCAGGTCCATCCAGCGGCTGCTGCCGCCACCGGCGTGGGTCACCATCACATGGTAGCGGCCGTTGGACAACAGTTGCACCTCCGGAACAGGCGCATCCACCTGGCTCAGCACGCGATAGGACATTTCCGGCGGGCCGGCCCCGTGTGGCTGGCCCTCGGGTCCCGCCGGCAGGGCGTGGATCGTCGCACTGCGGGGAATGCGCTCCTGCAGCAGAAGGAGAGTGGCCTGGAAGATCGGCTCGGATGTGAAGTACCGCTGCAGGGGCCGATCCAGCAGCAGATGGGCCAGGGCCAGGAGGCTCATGCCCTGGTGGTGGGCCATGTAGGAGCGGACCAGGGATTGGGATTCTCCTCGCCGCTGGCGAGCGGGCGTGTAGTCGATCGCCTCGTGGAATCCGAAGGATCCTTCCGCGCCCGCGGCGGACAAGCGCTGCAGGTTGCGACACGCCTCCTCCGGCGCCACCATCAGCGCCAGCGCCGTCGCATAGGGCGCCACGACGACATCCTCGGCCAGGCCGCGCTTCAATCCCAGCCCCGGCACGCCAAAGGCTCGGTACTGATAGTTGAGCTGGGCGTCCACCGTGTTGTAGCCCGATTCCGACATGCCCCAGGGCAGGTCCAGTTGCCGACCATGCTCGATCTGCCGCGCCACCGCCGCCCGGGCCGTCTGATGCAGCAGCGTGTGCTCGAAGGTCGGCATCACCAGCAGCGGCATCAGGTACTCGAACATGGAGCCGCTCCACGACATGAGGGTCGGCTCGCCGCCCGCGGTCGTGAGCAGGCGTCCCAGCGCGAACCAGCCCTCCTGGGGCACCTGTCCCTGGGCGATGGCCACGAAGACGGCGAGGCGCGCCTCGGAGGCGAGCAGGTCGTAGCAGCTCCCGTCCAGTCGTCGCTCGTCGACGCGGTAGCCGATGCTGAGCAGGTGGGATGACCTGTCGTAGAGGAAGCTGTAGTCCATCTCCGCCAGTTCGCCGGCCAGACGCGCCAGGCGCCGGATCTCGGCGATGCGGATCCGGGCGCGCCCGATGGCCAGGTCCAGCTGCTGCCACTGGGCAAGCGGCCCGGCGGTCGCGACCAGCCCGGACAGCGCCTCCAGGGTGGGGATCCTCCCATTCCCGCTCCCGCCGGCGGATGGCTCCGGCCAGGGGGAGAGGAGGGCCAGCTCGTCATGCGCCGCCTCGCACTGGTCGGCCAGGGTCCGGGACCACCAGCCCGCCCGGCCCGCCGCTTCGACCCGCCGATCCTGGGCGATCGCCCCCGCCTGTTGCCTGAGCTCCTCCAGCAGATCTCGCGTCTCCGCCACGGAGGTCGGCCGTTGGCGCAGCGCGGAGGCGACCTCCTGCCGGAACGCGCCCGCAAGGGCGGACGCGTCGTCACCCGCCGACTCCTCCAGGATCTCCAGGGTGTCGAGCACGCCGTCCAGCCATCGATCCCCAAGGATCGGGCGGTCGAGCAGCGAGAGGAGGCCCGCCCGCAGCGTGAGCAGATGGCCGCCCAGATTGCCGCTGTCCACGGTGGAGATGTAGGCTGGCGGCAGGGGCTTCAGCAGGATGGTGTCGTACCAGTTGTAGAAGTGTCCCCGGTGGCGCTCCAGGCCCGCCATCGTCTCCAGGGTCCGGGCGGTGCGCTCGAGCAGTTGTCCGGCCGTCAGGTAGCCGAAGTCGTGGGCGGCCAGGGTGGCCAACAAGGACAGCCCCATGTTGGTGGGCGAGGTGCGGTGCGCCAGGGTGGCTTCACGGTATTCCTGGTGGTTGTCCGGAGGCAGCCAGTTGTCCCCCGCGCCGACGAAGGTCTCGAAGAAGGCCCAGGTCTTGCGGGCCGTGCGAGCGAGGAAGCGGCGCTGCGCCTCGCTCAGCCGGGCTTCATGCTGAGGGACGGGCCGGCTGATCATCCAGGTGATGAAAGGGGAGCCCAGCCACAGGAGGAGGACGGGGCCAGCCACCGCCAGCGTGGCCGGAGCGGAGATGGCCAGCCAGGCGGCCGTGCCGGCCGCGAGCAGGGGACCGGCGGCCATGCTGCGCAGCGAGGTGGCGAGATCGCCGCGACTCTGCTTCTCCTGCTCGCCTGACGAGTTCCACTCCAGCAGTCGACGGTGCGTGAAGCACAGTCGCCCCACGGTGCGCAGGATCGCCCCCAGGCTGTACCACGCCTCGTGGGGCAGCGTGGACAGGTTGAGTCCCGTCTGGAAGATGCGCCGGCGGGCGGCGTGCGCGACAAGGGCCAGATGTTGGCCGGCCTGGGCTTCGGCCGGTTTGCGGATCGCATCAAGCAGGATGGCGAGCACGGGCGGAGCCGCCAGCACGCCCAGCACGGCCAGCGTCCAGAAGCCGGCGGCGGCGAACACTGTCCACCCCAACAGCAGCAGCAGAGTCAGGGCGGCGGGCACCAGGCTGCGGCGCAGGTTGTCGAATACCTTCCAGTGCGAGAGAGCCGAGAGCGGGTTGGGCCGGGATCGACCGTCAGGACCGGGCACGCGCGGCAGCAGCCAGGAGGCGATCTGCCAATCACCGCGGATCCAACGGGTGCGGCGGTCCACGTCGGCGCCATAGCGGGACGGGTACTCCTCGAAAACCTGGACGTCGCTGAGCAAGCCCGAGCGGGCATGGCAGCCCTCGAGCAGGTCATGGCTGAGGATGCGGTTCTCCGGCAGGCGGCCGCGCAACGACCGCTCGAAAGTCTCGACCTCATAGATCCCCTTCCCGATGAAGGATCCCTCCCCGAACACGTCCTGATACACGTCGGAGACGGTGCGCGTGTAGGGGTCGATCCCCGGCTCGCCGCCGTGCAGGCGCGCGTAGAGCGACATGCCGGCGCCGGGCAGGCTGGCGCTCACCCTCTGCTGGAGGATGCCGTAGCCTTGGATGACCCGTCCCAGGGTCTCGCTGTAGACAGGCCGGTTGAGCGGATGGGCCATCGAGCCAACGAGGCGGCGGGCGGCGTCGCGGGGCAGGAGCGTGTCGGTATCCAGGGTGATCACGTAGACCACGCCGGCCAGCATCGCCCGGGGCCCGGCCACCAGGGAGAAGCCGCGCTCGTCGCCTTCACGCAGCAGGCGGTTGAGATCCGCCAGTTTGCCGCGCTTGCGCTCGTGGCCCATCCATGTCCGGTCGTGGGGATTCCAGCGGCGCGGACGGTGGAAGAGGAAGAAAGAGCCCTCATCCCCGTTCTTGTAACGGGCATTCAAGCTCTCGATGCGTTCCCGGGCCTGCTGGAGCAGCTCTCCGTCGCCGGCCAGTTCCTCGGCCTCCGCGTCGGGGAAATCCGTGAGCAGGCCGAACAGCACGTTGGGGTCGCGGTTGCCCAGGAAGCGCACCTCGAGGGCTTCGGCCAGGTGGTCGATGCCTTGCGGGTGGGTGAGCAGGGTGGGGACGACCACCAGAGTGCGCGATGCGGGTGGAATGCCGGCGGAAAAGTCCATGCGTGGCAGCATGTGCGGCGAGGCAAGCAGGGTGGCCAGCCAGTTCACCACCGCCACCGCCAGCTGGCTGGCCGCCAGGAGCGCCAGCAGGATGACAGGTGGCAGGATCCAACCGGCGGGGCCGTCCGCCCGCGCCAATGCGGCCAAACCCGTGGTCGCCGACAAGGTGATGAGCGAGATGGCGGCAAGATAGAGCGCCAAGGGCGCGCGGGCCGCCTGGCGCCGGAGGCGGGCGGCGAGACGCAGGCGCGCACCGGTGGCCTGTTCCAGCCCGGTCAGCCCTTGGTCGATCAGGTGATAGCCCACGTGGGCGGTGCGGTGCCCCGCTCCGTGTCGCTCGGCGCCATCCCGGGCCAGGTCGAGGGCGTGGCGGGCCACCATCTCCTCCGGCAGTCCGCCCGTCTTGGCCACCCGCTCGACCACATGCCGGTAGTTGTCGCGACTGGCGAACTCCATGCGGGGGTAGGCCCCGCCCGGATCCTCGCGCAGGACCTCCTCGACCAGACTCATCCCCTCGACGAACTCGCGCCAGTCCATGGTCGACAGGAGGCGCAGGCTGCCGATGCTGTTGCTGATCGAGACCTGATCGGCCGCCTGCCGCTGATTGCCGGAACGCACCAGCTGTTCGATGCTCAGGCCCGACTCGGCCAGATGCTGCTCGATCCAGGTGAGGGGCAGGGCCAGGGCGGCGCCTCGACCCTGCAGGCGGCGGGCCAGCTCCGAAACGAAGGGCGTGGTCATGGGTGGCAGGGAGCGGGCCATGTCGGCCATCACCAGGATCAGGTTCTTCGGATCCTGTCGGAGGATCTCCGTCAGGCGGCGGGCCCAACTGACGGCCAGGTCGCGGTCCGCCCGGCCGGCGGCGACCCGCACGGCGACGCGGCGCAGATTTTCAATCAGGGCCAGGCGCAGCATGATGGGAATGGCCCACAACTCGCCCAGCCGGAGCGTGGCGACTGTTTGATAGGCCGCGATGAAGCGGCGCAGGGTCTCAGGGTCCACCCGCCCATCGCCATGCGCGATCGTCTCGAGCGCGATGTCGTAGACGCGGGGAAGCCCGGCCGAGACGCCTTCGGCCAGGCTGGGCAGTTCGCGGCTGTAACCCTTGGGCAGGTGGCGCCGCGCCGTGAGGATCTGCTCCTGGATGAGATGGACGTTGTCGAGCAGCCATTCGCCGGCGGGCGTGATGCGGTGTTTCCCGGCAACCGCCGCGGCCAGCAGGTCACAGGTGTCGCCGAGCACCCGCTCATTCCCGGCCAGCCTGGACAGCAGCTGATCCGGCACGCGTCCCCGCCTCAGCTGGTGGGTGGCGGCAAGCCGCGCTCCGTGCCGCTCCATCTGCTCGACGCTGAACAGCTCCGCCCGCAGGGGCGGTTCTTCGCCGCCGAAGACCGCCGGCACTCTCCCGCCGGCCGCCTCCACACCCGACGCATCCCTCCCCCAGCGGCGCCAGAGCCGTGGAAGTCCGCCACCGCCTGTCCTTCCCGATGATCCCACCCATGTCTCCCAGCCGCGCGACAAGGCGGCGGTTGCGCGACGAGGCATCCCATGGCCGGCTCGGCCTGCACACTGGATCCGGCGCAAATTCCGGGCCGGCGCCACGCCCGGCCCGGTCAAAGGGCAAAGCCCGGCGCCAGCCCCTGGCGGTGGTCGCCGACACCCATTGTGATGGAGCGACCCCCTCCATTTTGATGGAGTCGTCCGCGCGCCGGGGTCCGCCCAGCCCGCGGCCGCCTTCGCGGCCACGCTTCCTGGAAGTGGCACGCATCCTGCAATGGCGTCGGCGGACAGGACAGCCCTTTCCGCAGGCGGCCAAGGCCCTGTGGTGTTCAACCGGCTCCGGCCACAGGAGATGCTTCTGGGGCGGGAACCGGCGTTTTCTGTGGCCGGCGCGCGACGGGAGGCCGTCATGGAAGGAGTCGACGTGAAGCCATTATCCAGTCCGACCAGGCAGGCTGTCGTGGATCCTCCTCACATCATGCGGTGGGAGGACGACGGCGGCCAGTTCCGGGAGACGCCTGGGCGTCTTCCCGCGCCGCTTGCCGGGCCTGAACAGGGTCACGGCGCGACGCGCGGCGGCACCGTCCGGCGTGAGGTGGACGCCCTGGGCGAGGTGTTGGTGCCGGCCGACGCCCTCTACGGCGCGCAGACGCAGCGTGCCGTCGAGAATTTCCCCATCTCGGGCCTGCGGCCGCGCCGCGCCTACATCTGGTCGATGGGATTGATCAAGGCGGCCGCCGCTCAGGTCAACCATCGCCTGGGCCTGCTGGACTCCAGGCGGGCCGATGCCATCATCCAGGCCGCGACGGAGGTGATGGGCGGACGCTGGGATGCCTCTGGCGATTGGACGAGCTGCTGGGCGCCTTGGCGCGCCTGACGCTTACGCTGGGTGGGAAGTCCGGCGAGTTCGAGGGCATTGTCAAGCCGGGGCGGACACACCTGCAGGATGCCATCCCCCTCCGCCTGGGCCAGGAGTTCGGCGCCTACCAGCGGGCCGTCGAGCGGGATGCCGGGCGGATCCGGCAGGCGGCCGAGGAACTCAGGCGGCTGGGCATCGGCGGCACGGCCGTCGGCTCCGGCCTCAACGCCCACCGGGACTTCCACCACCTGATGGTCCAGGAGTTGTCCGCCCGCAGCGGACTTGTCCTCCACGAGTCGGACAACCTCTTCGAGTCGATGCAGTCCATGGCCGACGCCACCGCCTTCTCAGCCTCGCTGCGCACCCTGGCCCTCACCCTCATCCGTGTGGCCAACGACCTCCGTCTGCTGGGCTCCGGTCCCACGGCGGGCCTGGCCGAGCTGCGCCTGCCCGCGGTCCAGCCCGGCTCCAGCATCATGCCGGGGAAGGTCAATCCGGTGATGGCCGAGATGCTGGACATGACCATGTTCCACGTCGTCGGCCTTGACACGACCATCGCTCTCGCCTCTCAGGCTGGCCAGCTCGAGCTGAACGTGATGATGCCGGTCATCGCCTACGGCCTCTTCGAGATGATGCACATCACGATCAACTCCGTCGACGCCTTCACGGAGCGGTGCGTGCGGGGGCTGGCCGCCGCGCCTCCTCCGGCGCTCGCCCCATCCCCCAACCTGTCCGTGGCGGCCGCGCTCAACCCGCTCATCGGATACGACCAAGGCGCGGCGCTGGTGAGGGAGGCCGCCGCGTCGGGAGGATCGATCCGCCAGGCGGCGCTGGCGCGGATGGCGGCCGGCACGCTGCTGCGCGGCGACAGTTCGCGTCCTGTGACCCGTGATGAAGTGGATGCGGCGCTGGCCACGATCCGCGCTCCCTGGATGGATGAAGCTGTTCCGGACACGCCATGAAGGAAGGAGAACACCCATGAGTCGGCTCAGGACGAAAGACGGCACGGACCTCTTCTATAAGGATTGGGGCAGTGGAGCCCCCGTGCTTTTCTGCCATGGCTGGCCCCTGAACTCGGACAGCTGGGAGGCCCACATGATGAGCCTGGCCGGTGCCGGGTTCCGCTGCCTGGCCCACGACCGCCGCGGTCATGGCCGCTCAAGCCAGCCTTGGGGCGGAAACGACATGGACACCTACACCGACGATCTTGCCGAACTGATCGAGGCCCTGAATCTGCGCGACATCGTCCTGGTCGGCTTCTCGGCGGGCGGCGGCGAGGTGGCTCGCTACATCGGCCGCCATGGCACGAAGCGGGTGGCCAAGGTCGTGTTCATCTCCGCCGTCACGCCCCTGCTCGTGCAATCGGCGGCCAATCCCGACGGCGTCCCGATGGAGAAGTACGACGGGAACCGCCGCGCCTCCCTGGCCGACCGCGCGCAGCTCTACCGGGACATCGCCCACGGGCCCTTCTTCGGCGCCAACCGGCCCGGATCCCAGGTCTCCCAGGGCCTGATCGACTCCTTCTGGCAGCAGGGCATGCAGGCTGGTCTCAAGAACACCCATGACTGCATCAAGGCCTTCTCCGAGACGGATTTCCGAGAGGATCTGCAGCGGATTGACGTGCCGACCTTGGTCATCCACGGTGACGACGACCAGATCGTGCCCATCGACATCTCGTCCCGGCGTACCGCCACGATCGTCCGGCAGGCGACCTTGATTGTCTACCCGGGCGCGCCCCACGGCCTGCCTGGCACGCACCGGGCGCGACTGGATGCCGACCTGCTCCACTTCATCTCATCGCACGCCGACGGCGGAATCGCCAAGCATCCGCGGGAACACACGATATCGGAGACATAGAGATGAAGGGGTTTGTGCAGGACATCGGGGACCTGGCCGTCCGCAACACGGACTACCGCCGGGTGCTCTACACGGCGGCGCACTGTCAGCTTGTCCTCATGGCGCTGCCGCCCGGCGGGGAGACCGGCGAGGAAATCCATCAACTGGACCAGCTCTTCCGCGTCGAGGAGGGGTCGGGCGTGGCGTCGCTGGACGGCGTGCCGACGGCGGTCCGGGCGGGGTACGCCGTGCTCGTCCCCGCCGGGACGAGGCATAACATTGTCAATACAGGCGCTTTGCCCCTCAGACTGACCATTTTATACGCGCCCCCCAGCCATCGGGACGGGGTGGTCCATGCCACCCGCGCCGCGGCGGTGGCGGAGAGCGCGACCTTCGACAGCCGAACGACCGAGTAGGCCGGGCCTCGCCACCCCCCACCGTGCCGCGCCGTCCGCGCGGTCGCCGTCGACCCCGCCGGCGGCCGAAGCAAAGGCGGGCCGACAAGCCTCCAGGCCATCACAACTGCTTGCGGATTCTCTTCAGTTCTCGCCGGCGCCGGGCGCTGGTCGCGGGCAGGGCCAGATTCAGGGCGACCAGCGCGTCCAGCAGAATCTGGGCCGTGATCAGGCGGGCGTTGGCCTTGTCGTCGGCGGGCACGATATGCCAGGGGGCGTGCTCGGTGCTGGTGGTGCCCAGGCACTGCTCGTAGGCGAGCTGGTAGGCGTCCCAGTAGCCTCGCTCGACCACGTCCGCGACACTGAACTTCCACTGCTTGTGCGGGTCGTCCAGGCGCTCAAGCAGGCGCTGGCGCTGCACCTCTTTTGAGACGTGGAGGAAGATCTTGACGAGGCGGGTGCCGCTGCGATGCAGGTGGTCCTCCCACTCCACGATGGAGCGAAAGCGCTGCGTCCAGATGGTCTTCGGATCGAGCCGGTCCGCGGGCAGGCCCTGGCCATTCAGCAACTCGGGATGCACGCGGACGATGAGCACCTCCTCGTAGTGGGAGCGGTTGAAGACTCCGATCCGCCCTCGTTCCGGCAGGCGGCAGGCCGTGCGCCAGAGGAAGTCGTGCGCCAGCTCCTCGGCGCTGGGCTGCTTGAAGCCATGGACAACCAGGCCCTGCGGATTGACTCCCGACAGGACGTGGCGGATGATGCCGTCCTTGCCCGCCGTGTCCATGCCCTGCAACACCAACAGCACGGCGTGGCGGCCGGTGGCGTGAAGCAGCCGCTGCTGCGCGCCCAGCCCTTCGACCTGCCCGGCCAGGAGCTTCTGGTACTGCTTCCTGGAACGGTAGAAGGCCTTCACCTGGGTCGGCCATTTCGCGCTGTCCACCTTGCCGCCGGGAGGCAGGCGGTAGTCCTTGGCCCTGATGTCCATGGGCGCCTCCTGTCTGGCTGCAGCCCGGCCGGTGGATGCATCCGGATCCTGTTCCCGGCCCCGCGGGTCGGCGGAAGGGTCGGGCCGGACTCGCGGGACGGGACTTAGATGCCCAGATCGTCGGTCCAGTAGGCCTTGCTTTGGTAATGGATGTGCAGCTGGGACTCGAAGTCGCGGGTCACAAGCATCTCCTCCGTGTAGGCCGGCGAGCGCTTGATGGACTCGCGGCTGAGCCGGACGTGGACCCTTTCCTCGCTCCAACTGACCCGCTCGATCCATTGGGGCGAGACCAGCACCTTCTTGCCCGGCCACCAGTTCTTCGTGTCGATGATGAGGTAGCGGATGGCCCAGGTCTCGTCGTCGAGAATGAAATCCTCCACATGGCCGATCTCACCGTCCGTCGCCTGGATGTGATAGCCCGTCACATGCTTGGTGCTGCGCAGGTTGCTGTCCCACCCGGCCTTGTTCGGATCCGGCTTCGCCCATTTGTCCCGGTCGCGCACCAGGTAGGGATAGGTCGAATAGGCGCCCCACATGTAGTCGCCCACCCAGTAAACGGGCCAGCCATAGTAGTCGTGCTGGATCTTCTCATCCTGTCGCGACACCGGCTTGTCGCTCTCGATGGCCGGGGAGTCCTCGATCTGCTTCTTCGTCAGACTGATGGAAACGGTCTTGCCCTTGTTGTCGATGGACGACAAGGCATAAGGCGAGATCAGCACTTTCCTGCCCCCCAGCCAGCCCCCGGTGTCGGCGACCAGATAGCGGATGGTCCAATGGCGATCGTCGAAGTAGAATTCCTCGATGCTGCCCAATTCTCCATCAAGGCCACGCAGAGCGTGGCCGGCAATCGTCTTGATCCTGTGCAACATGGTCCTGTCCTTTCGTTGGTCATCGCCCCTACCGCTCGCGGCGCCATCGTCGCTCTGCCCTGCATGAATCACGCCACACGTGGTGGCTGTTGGAGTTCAACAACATGACTCTGCGGAAAAGGGGCCGGTGGCCCCTTTTCGCGACAGATGGCGGAATGGGTCGATCAAAACGAGGGAGCTTCGCCCATCCGGGGAGGAAGGGGAATCCCTGTTCCCTGGACGGGCGCTGGGATGCTTGATTCGGTAGCAGCTTGCCCGGCTTCCAGCCGGGCGCTCAGGGCAGGATCTCCACCACGCCCCGCAGGCGCAGGTCCTGGCTGGAGGAGCCCAGCAGCAGGCGGATGCGGCCCGGCTCGATCACGGGGCGCAGCTCCTGGTCCAGCAGGGCCAGGGCCTGGGGGGCAAGCAGGCTGGGGTCGAGACTGGCAGCCAGGGCGGGGCCGAGGGGCATGGCGATGGATCCCCCCGGTGACTCGTGGGCCAAGACAGAAGGTGGGGGGCCGTCGCCGCAGGCGGAGGCCCCCCCAGGTACCCAGGCCTACTCGCGCGGCATGGAAAAATCAAACCGGGCTTCCGTCACCGCCAGCAGCTGCGCGATGGTGGGCCGCGTTTGATAGTCCGCGTCCGCGTGCGCCCAGAGGATCCGCCCGCCCTTGGCAATCAGGAAGATTGACGGGACGGCGATGGCGTTGTGACCCCGGCCGGATGAGGCTTCCAGGTCGATACCGAACTGGGCCAACATGGCGACCTCGGCTTCGTCCGCTTGGTGAATCACGTGGAAGGCCTGGTGCAGAATCAGATCCGGGTCGGACAGGACGGGGAATGGAATCTCATGGAGAGTCTGTGTCCGGGCCGCCTCCTCGAAGCGATCCACGCTGACGGCAACCAGTCCGACTCCCCGTCGCTGGAATTCCGGGAGAGCCTCGGACATTTCATGGATCTGGAAGTTGCAATAGGGGCACCACCCTCCACGGTAGAAGACGAGCAACACGGGTCCCTCCTGCCAGAAGCGGCCGATCTCCACCTCCTTCCCCATGACGTCCTGCAGCACGGCAGCCGGCGCCAGGTGGCCCGGGGGGAGCCCGATGCCCTCGGGCAGGACGCCCAACTGCGCTTCGGGTGTGATCCCATGCTGCTTCATGCGGACTCCTCCCGGGTCGGACGACTCTTGTGCGGAAGAAGCCGAAGCGGCGGGTAGACGACCGGCGATCAGGCCCAGGATCAAGACCAGAGCCAGCCGCAGGATACCGACCAGACCAGATGACATCATTGTGTCTCCCTTTTTATCAGCCTTGTTGCACGACCCCTGAAGTCATCCTGCGGGACCAGCGAGGCCGGACCTCAGCGGGGCCAGCCTCCCACCACGCCGCTGGCCTGGGCGCTGACGCTGCTGCCATCACACAAACAGCCCGGCACCACCAGCACCTCCTCGCCGTCCTCCAGCACGCGGATCCACATGCGGGCCTCGATGTTGCCGGAGCTGACCGACAGAAACACCGGCATGCCTTCCTCCGCGTCGTATTCCAGGATCCAGGGAAGCTCGGCCCGCAGGTCCGTGTGCACGGCCCCGCGCCCGTCCCGCCAGGCGATGGCGGCGGTCTGGACCGTCCCGTCCGTCTGCAGCACGATGCGACGCGTGCCGGCATCCTTCTCGCATCCCATCAACAGCGCCAGCGACAAGCCGGCCCCCGCGGCGACCATGATTGCTTTCATCCGGGTCCTTTCCGATCGATCTCCCGAGATCGATCCTGCCTCTGGCCCGCGGCCGTCCGGAGCGCGAGACCGCGGCTCCGGACCGGTCCACCGGCGTCAGTTGTTGAATGGGTCGCCAGCGTGGGCAAAGACATGGTCCTTTCCATGGTTGCCCGTGGCGTTGGCATGGCAGCCGTTGCACATGCCGCCCATCAGGTTGGCTCCGCGGTCCATGATCCCTCCCATGGCCGGATCCAGCATGAACCATTCCCAGTCCCCGGCGGCGGGATTGAAACCGGCTCCCCGCTTCGCCATGCCCGTGATTTCCACGATGGCACCGCCCACTTCCACCTCCTTCACGATCAAGGTTCCCGTGGGATAGGCTCCCCCCGCGGGATTGGCCAGCAACTGCCTGCGGTACACGCGACGCAGGGCGTTGCCGTCATCGCTCTGGTGCGCCGGATTGATGAATGGATGGTCGGCGCTGCTCTCCTCCAGCAGATGCCAGCTGGAGTAGTTGGAGAAGCTTGCGGAGGAGGCGACGTGCTCGACCGGGTGGGCGAAGACGTAATCCGTTCCGCCCGATAGATCGCTCACGCTGTGGCAGCCGTTGCACATGCCGTCCATCAGATTGTCGCCGCGGGCCATGAGGCTTCCCACGTCCGGCGTGATCATGAACCACTCCCAACCGGCATGATCCGGATTGAAGTCGCCACCTCGTTTGACCATGGCCAACAGGCCGCCTTCGGGGGCGAACTCGCGCAGCCCGGTGGTCGGATTCCACCGATAGGTCTCCTTGACCAGGATGCTGCCCTCCGGGTAGACCCCGCCCACCGGAGTCGAGCCCGGACTGAGGTAGACCGCCCGGGTGAAGGCCTCGTCGTTGCCCATGTGGGCGCCCGCCAGTCCCGGAATGTCGGAGATGGTGAGGTCCACGCGCGGCCAGGAGGCGTAGCCGGACATGTCGCCCAGCTCCGCCACGAAGCCCTCGTCCGTGTCGTTGCTGGAGTCGCTGCAACCCTGCAGCAGGGGCAGGCTTGCCAGGGGCAGGACCAGCAGAAGTTTGAGGATGGGGAGTTTCACAGTCATTCCTTTCACCATGTGTTGTAGATCATTCTTCCGACGCGCCCGGGTCGTCGCCCTGCCGCGGGTCTGGAGATGGGCGCTGCTCAGCGCTTCAGCCGGCCGTCGCCCACAGGTCCACCGTCACCTCCATGGACTCCGCGACCTTCATGAAGAGGAACTGGGGTCGCGGGATGCCGTGGTCAGCCAGGACCACCTCGAAGCGGCAGACCACATGCAAGACGGGTCCGGCTTTCCGGGCGGCGGTCTGGCTGCCATCCGGGTGCCAGGTGACATCCACGGGCAGGGTGCGAGGCAGGGTGACGCCGTGCACCGTGAAGTCTCCAACCGCCATCAGGCGGGTGGCCACCCCCGCCTTCATGGCTGGGACAGGCCCGGCCAGTTTGCTCATGACGAAGGTGGCCTGGGGGTGGAGCTCGGTGTGGAGGTGATTCTCACGCATATGTTTGTTGCGCAGGGACATGCCCGTGTCGAGACTGGCCAGATCCACCTGGAAGTAAGCGGTGGGAGCCACCTGGGGCGCCTGGGGATCCACCATGATCCGCCCCCCGACCTGGCGGGTGGTGCCGTCGAAGGACTCGATCGTGGCCTCCGAATGAAAGCGGACCAGGTTGGCGCTGTGGCCAATCGTGATCTGGAAGCCCTGGGGCGCAGCCTGGACCGATCGCAGCAGAAAGGCCCACATCAGCAGGATCCACAGCCGCGTGCTCATGCGTCCTCCCGGACATCTCAAGGTGTGCCTGCCTGGCTGCTTCGGGCCGGAGGAGGGGCAATCCAGACGGATTGCCCCGCGGCCAGGATCATCGGGCCGGGGCAGCACAGGCCGCTCCTTGCCGGGTAGGGCGGTAGAGCATGCCCAACACGCCACCGTACACCACGTGTCCGACCAGGCTGCCCAAGGCCAGGACCATCGATCCGCTGAAGAGGGGGGCGCCCATCATGGGCATGACGATCAACTGCGCCATGAGCCAGGGGAGAAGGCCGTAAAGCGCCCCCTTTATCCAAGCCGGCTGGTGGCCACGGGGGGCGAAGAAGAGGACGTAGCCGAAAGCCAGGATGGTGCCGATCATGAAATGGGCCAGCCAGCCCATGAAGAGGGGTGTATGCATGAAGCCGGCCAGCATGCCGGCGATGTCCATCCTGGGCATGCCCATCAGGGGGGCGGCCTCCATCATCAGGGTCATGGCGATGGTGGCGCCGATGCCAGCCGCCAGGGTCCGGCCGGGATTCACGTGTCGCAGCCTCATTGTTCCGCTCCTTTGTTTGACTCGTTGTCTCGATGGGTCAAACATAGGCACGGATGGCTGCCCTGATCTGTGAAGTCCATTACAGTCCGGCGTGGCACCTGTCGGGCCAGCAGCCTGTCGGGCTTGGACCTTCGATGGGATCCGCGCCCATGTCGAGGGCCATTCGGCGGGGAATTCCCGCCGAATGGCGTCCACTCGCAAGAAATCAGCGTCGAATGGGACCGGCAGGGGCGGGACTACTGGAAGTACTTGGTCAGGCGGCGGGAATCCGGCAGGATGAGACGGCGCTTGTCCTGGATCACCAAGCCTTCCGCCACAAAGCGTCCAAGCACGGTGCTGACCAGCTCCCGGCTGGCGCCGATCAGGTTGGCGATCTCCTGATGGGTCAGGCGGAACTTGATGAGCCGCCCGCGCTCAACCGGCACGGAATCCGTTTCGCCAAGCTGATGGAGCACTTTGGCCAGCCGACCTGGCACGTCCAGGAAGGCCATGTCGCGGACGGCCGTCTGGATGCGCCTGATGCGCAGACCCAGCAGCTTGTTGATGGAGAGCATCAAGCCGGCGCTCTGTTCGGCGTAGGCGAGGAAAGCTTCGCTGCGCATGCGGCACAGATAACTGTCCTCCAGGGCGATGGCTTCCAGGGATTCGTCCGCATCCTCCGCCGGCGCCAGCTCCCCGAAGATCTCTCC
Source organism: bacterium (assembly GCA_030685015.1). NCBI lineage: Bacteria > bacterium. Next base: position 29,398 of record JAUXWS010000025.1, on the reverse strand, counting down.
AGGTTTCAGCAGAGCCACCGTCAGCGTCTTGCCGTCAGCCGTTCCCATGGACAACTTGACCAGACCCTGCTTGAGGAAATAGACCCAGCGATTGGGCTCGCCGGAGAGGAAAACCGGATCCTTGTGCTTGATCCAGTCCGTATTGACCATGTCCTGCAGCTTCATCATCTCCGCGGCGGGCATGGCCTTGAAGAGGTTGAAGTTCTGCAGATGCCAGATGGTGTCCTGAGCCATGGATCCTTCCTGATCAGCGCAAGGCGAGGCGATTCGGCCTGTAGTATCGGGATTAAGGACTTTCCCGCAATGCCGCCCGCGGGGTGTCGTCCACATTCCGCCTCAACAGGGCAGCGTGGCCGGATACGGTCCAAGTCACCGGGTCGCCCGCTCAGGGCAGGATCTCCACCACGCCCCGCAGGCGCAGGTCCTGGCTGGAGGAGCCCAGCAGCAGGCGGATGCGGCCCGGCTCGATCACGGGGCGCAGGTCCTGGTCCAGCAGGGCCAGGGCCTGGGGGGGCAGGAGGAAGTCCACTCGGCGGGATTCCCCCGGCGCCAGCTCGATGCGCTGAAAGCCCTTCAGTTCAAGGACGGGACGGGCCACGCTGGCCAGCTCGTCCTGCAGATAGAGCTGCACGACCTCGGCCCCTGCCCGCCCGCTGGTGTTGGTCACCGTGCAAGCGGCTCGGACCGGCTGGCCGGCCCGCACCGCCGAGTCCAGGTCCAGGTCGGAGTAGCGGAACCCGCTGTAGCTGAGGCCGTGGCCAAAGGGGAAGAGGGGCTGGCCCGTCAGGTCCAGGTAATCGTCGCCCCGGCCCGTGGGCTTGTGGTGGTAGACGAGGGGCAGCTGGCCCGCGGCCACGGGAAAGGTGAGCGGCAGGCGGCCGGCCGGGTTGAGGTCGCCGAAGAGCGCGGCGGCCACGGCCCGCCCGCCCTCCTCGCCGGGATACCAGGCGCAGAGGACGGCCCCCGCCTCCTCCAGCCAACCCTCCATGGTCACGGGGCCGCCGCCCACCAGCACGACGACGAGGGGCCGGCCCAGCGCCGCCACCCGGCGGATCAAGTCCACCTGCCGGCCGGGCAGGGCCAGGGAGGCGCGGTCGCGGAACTCGCCCTCCTCGATCCCGGCCACCACCACAGTCGCGTCGCACTGGCGGGCCAGCTCCACCGCGGCGCGCAGCCCGGGCTCCTCGTCCTCGGCGGCGCCCACGCTCCAGACCAGGCGCAGGCGGGCGGGTCCGGCCGGGACCTGGCATTCCAGTCGCAGGCGGCGCGCCTCCCCCGCCCGCAGGTCCACCCCGGACGTCAAGGTGCGGTGGGAGACCGGCCGCCAGTTGTCCAACACAAGCGAGTCGTCCAGGAAGAGGCGCCAGCCGTCGTTGCCCCCCACCCCCAGGCGGTGGCGGCCCGACTCCGGCGCACTCAGCCAGCCCGTCCAGCGCACCGAGTAGAAGCCCGTGCCCAGACGCTCCGGGTCGGGGGAGAAAAGCGTCCACTGGGCGTCCACCGTGGGGTCCTGGCGCGAGAAGGCCGGCGCGCCCGCCAGCTCCAGGTTGGCGAAGTACTCGCCGTGGAGGCCGGGCCTCTCCCCCGGCCGGGCGCCGCTGCTCAAGGCCGGGGCGGGCACCGCGGGCAGCGCCGGGCCGACCCGCCCGCAGCCCTGGGCGTAGCGTAGGTCCAGGTCCGCCCCCGCCCTTTCGCGCAGGCCGGCCAGGATCGAGACGGCGCGCTCCGAGCCGGCGCTGTAGCCGCCCAGGCGGGCCTCCGCCGCGTCGGGACCCAGCACGGCCAGCGAGCGCAGGCTGGCCGGCAGGGGCAGGGTCGGTCCGTCATTCTTGAGCAGGACCAGGGAGGCCTCGGCGGCGCGGCGGGCCAACTGGCGGCTCTCCTCCCCGCCCAGGCCGACGCCGCCCTCCGCCGGCGGCATGGGCTCCTCGAAGAGCCCCAGCCCGAACTTGGCGCGCAGCACGCGGGCCACGGCGGAGTCGATCACGGCGGGCGGGATGCGCCCGTCGAGGAAGGGGGGCATGAACAAGGCCTGGTGGTCGATGGAGGTCTGGAAGATCACGTCCAGGCCGGCATTCAGCGCCCGGGCCGCGGCCTCCCCATAGTCGGCGGCGGTGAAGTGCAGGACGTTGGCCCCGCCCACGGCGCCGGCGTCGGAGATGACAAATCCCCGGAAGCCCCATTCCTCCTTGAGCAGGCGCTGGTTCAGCCACACGTTGGCCGAGCAGGGCGAGCCGTCCAGCGAGTTGTAGGAGGTCATCAGCGAGCGGGCGCCGCCGCGCTCCAGGCAGGCCTGGAAGGGTGGCAGCTGCAACTCGCGCAGGCGCCGCTCGCTGTCGTGGACCGGATAACTGTCGCGGCCGCCCTCGCCCACGTTGGCGACGAAGTGCTTGGGCGTGGCGATGACGCCCTGGTCCTCGCAGGCGCGGACAAAGGCCGCGCCCAGCTCGGCGCTGAGGAAGGGATCCTCGCCGTAGGTCTCCTCGCTGCGGCCCCAGCGGCCGTCCGTGGCGAGGTTCACCACCGGCGAGAGCAGCTGGCGCACGCCCACGGCGCGGCTCTCCCGGGCGATCACGCCCGCCACCTGGCGCATCAGGCTGGTGTCGAAGCTGGCGGCCAGCCCGATGGCCTGGGGAAAGACGGTGGCCTCGCGCTGCACCAGCCCGTGCAGGCCCTCGGCGAAAAGGATGGCGGGGATGCCCAGCCGCGTGCCTTCCCTCAGGTGCCGCTGGATGGCCGCGCCGCGCCGCCGCGCCGCGGCGGGGTCCAGCTCGGAGAGTTGCAGGCCGAAGACGCCGTCCTGGAAGCGGGCCGGGTCGCCCCCGTCCTCGCCCGCCAGCATGAAGAGCTGCCAGAACTTCTCCCGGGGCGTCATGCGGCCCAGCAGGTCCTGGACCCTCGCCTCCACCGGCTGCGCGGCGTCCCGGTAGACCTGGCCCCACCCCGCGCCGGCCAGGGCGAGGCAGAGCAAAAGGGCCGCCAGGGAGGCCGGCCGCCCGTCCGACGAAGGTCTAGAACACGCGGATTTCATCGCAGAACACCCATGCCTTGCCGCCCGATCCCTTGTGCCAGGCCGGGCAGGATTTCATGTTCTCCGCCCGCAGCCTGACGTAGCGCGCCGGTCGCGCCGCGAAAGCGGCCGCGAAGGCCTCCTGGACGGCGCCCTCCCGCATGGGCGCCAGCCGGGCCGCCTGCCGCCCGACCGTCTCGTAGGTGATCCCGTCCCGCGAGAGCTGGATCTCAACCTGGCGGGGCAGGAAGACCCAGGAGGCGATGTCCTGCAGGAAGGCCGCCTCCACCCGCGTGACGGACCGCTCCGCTCCCAGGTCGATGACCGCGGCCAGATCCTCGCCCTCGCAGCCCAGCCAATGGAAGTGGTAGTCGCTCCAGCCCAGCAGGCCGTCCGTCAGGGCGCCGGGATCGCCCCCGCGGTAGGTCGCGCTGGCGGGCCGCTCCAGCGCCACGGGGCATCCCAGGGCCAGATGGGGCCGTTCGCCCTCCGCCAGGAAGCGCAGGGCCCGCTCCCGGTACTCGTCCGGCGGCAGGCCGTGCTCCCAGAGGCGCGGGATCCCCGCCGCCGCGCAACCGTCATGGAAAGCGGCCAGCTGTTCGCGGAAGCCGGGCCGGACCGAGCGGCGGCCGCCGGCCCCCCGCAGGAAGCAGCCGCGCCCGGCGTCGGCCAGGATCAGGCCTTGCTCGATCTGCGCGTAGATCAGCGGCAGGCGCGCCGTGCGAACGCGGGCCGCCACCTCGGGCCGGTGGGCCACCGCCGCCTCGGCCAGGTCGAAGAGCTTGTCATAGTGGTCCAGCTGGGCTCCCGACAGGTAGCCGTCCTCCGTCGGCAGGGGATGGCCGAAGCAGGAGAGGTCCTCGCCCGAGGCGGCCAGCGCCTCGTGCATGGCGTCGATGTAGCGGCGCAGGTGGGGCGCCGCCTCGCCGTAGAAGCCGGCCAGGAAATCGTCCAGCACGGCGTCGAAGTCCAGCTCGGGGTTCCAGAGCAGCTTGGCGAGCAGGTAGGCGCGCAGCTCGGCGAACTCGCCCTTGAGCACGGGCAGGCCCTGCTCGAACACGGCGGTGACGCCCTGGCCGGCGAAGAAGCGCAGGTTGGGCTGCAGGACGCGCAGGTTGGGAAAGGGGCTGACCAGGTTGCGGAACTGGATGACGTAGTCCCAGACGAGGATGTTGTCCGTGAGCCGGCTCCAGTCCTGGAGGTCCCGCACGAAGCTGGTGTCGCGCGGATCCTGGGCGATGGGCCGGCTGCGGTCGCACTCGATGCTGCACAGCATGATGTTGACGTTGGGCCGGGGCCTCGTCAGCCGGGGCGCGGGGCGCGAGTACTGGTAGGCCAGGGTGGAGATCACCTGGTCCGGGAAGCGCGCCGCCACCTGGTTGACGAAACGCAGCAGGCTGCCGGCGGGCGAGCCCTCCGCCTCGTCCACCGCCCGGCAGCCGGCGCAGGTGCAGGGCATCCAAGTGTCGTTCTGCGAGACGGACCAATAGCGGGCATCGGGCTGTTCGCGCATGCGCCGCTCCAGCTCCGCCACCACGATCTCCAGCACGGCGGGCTGGCTGAGGCAGAGCTGCCCGTCGGCCACGCGCCCACCCTGGTGCTCGGAGAAGTACTCGGGGTGGTCCGGGAACCAGCGCGCTGGCGGCACCAGCTCCTGGAAGGTGTGGACGAAAAGGCCCCACTCCCGGCGCGAACTCAGTTTGTGCCAGGCGGCGTAGGCCGGTTCCTGGAAATCCTGCAGGCGGAAGGAGAGGGGCGGCACCTGGGTGTCGTCCATCTCCGGCAGCGTGACCGTGGAACGGCGAGGCAGGACCACCACCTCCGGGCTGTACATGCGGCAGCCCAGCCAGGTCTCCAGCAGGGTGTAGGCGGCGTGCGCCAGGCCCCGCTCCGTCCCGGCCGTCAGGGTGACGCGGCCCGGGCCGCTGTGGAGGCGGAAGCCCTCCTCCCCCAGGGCGGACGCCGCGGCGCCCCCCTCTTCGAGCACAAGGCCGCCCGCGGGCGGGGCGTCGTGGGGGACGACGGGCAGGTCGGCGCCGGAGATGCGCCGCAGGAAGCCGCGCAGCGTGTCGGCCACCGCCGCCGCCGCGGGCGTGGCCGCCGCCGGCAGGTGGATGACGGCCACGGCCTGCCCATCCCGGACCAGCTCCACGGCGCAGGGGGCTGGGGCCGCCAGGCTCAAGGCCGCTGTCAGCCCCGCCAGCACGGCAGGTCCATGCTTCATCCTTCCCCCGCCCTATTCGACGGCCAGTTGGAAGGACCAGGCGTGCCGACAGGGCGGGTGCCGGCGCACGGCCTCCGGCACGTGGATGCGGCAGCCCGCCCCCTCCGGCTCCCAGCGCAGTTCCTCCTCCACGCCCAGCAGGCGCACAGCCTGGCCACTCCCAGGCACGAAAGCGGGGAGGTGCAGGGTGGCCGGCAGCTCCGGCTCCGCGGCCGAGGCCAGCAGGATGGCGTTGACCACGCCATCCGGCGAGCGCGTGTAACAGACACGGCCCTCCTTGTAGGGCGCCACGGCGCGCGTGCCGTGGATGGCCGCGCCGTTCACCTCCAGCCAGGCGCCCAGCTCGGCCAGGCGGGCGAGGGCCTCGTCCGGCCATTCGCCCTGCGGGCTGGGTCCCACGTTGAGCAGCAGGTTGCCGCCCTTGGCCACGATGTCCACCAGCAGGTGGACCAGACGCTCGGCGGACTTGTAGTCGTCGTCGGGCACCCAGCTCCAGGAGGTGCCCAGGGTGATGCAGCTCTCCCACACGGCGTCCAGCGGCTGTTCCGGCACCTCCTGCTCGGGGGTGTGGTAATCCTGATGGTCGCCTTCCACCGCCCGGTCCACAATGATGAGGCCCGGCTGCAAGGCGCGGGCCATGGCCGCGATGCCCGCCATGTCGATGTCCTGGTGGCTGGGCGCCTTGCCCCAGCGCGGCGAGGTGGCGGTCATGGGCTGCACCCAGCCGCCGTCCAGCCAGAGGATGTCCATGGGGCCGTAGTCGCTCATCAGCTCCCGGATCTGGTTCCGCGTGAAGGTCTTGAAGGCCTCCCACTTCTCCGGGTAGCGCGTGATGTCGTAGTTCACGTTGCGGTCGAAGGGCGGGAAATAGGGCCACCAGTAGTCGGGGCAATGCCAGTCGGCCTTGGAGAAGTAGGCGCCGGTGCCCAGCCCCTCCCGGCGGAAGGCGGTGAAGACCTCCCGGGCCACGTTGGCCCGCGGGACCCGGCTGAAGGGGCAGCCGGGGTCCGTCACCTTGTAGTCCGTCTCCCGGGTGTCGAAGAGGCAGAAGCCGTCGTGGTGCTTGGTGGTGAAGACCACGTAACGCATGCCCGCCCCCCGCGCCGCCGCCGCCCAGGCCGCCGGGTCGAACTTGAGCGGATTGAAGGTGGCCTTGAGGGCCTCGTAGGCCGCCACGTACTCCGTGTAGCTGTGGGCATGGGGGCCGCGCCGCCGGGTCCAGTCCTCGTCCTCCGGGCAGATGCTCCAGCTCTCCACCACGCCCCACTGGCTGTAGGTGCCCCAGTGCATCAGCAGGCCCAGTTTCTGGTCCTGGAACCAATCCAGCTTCCGCTGGACGAGGGGATCGGGATGGGGCCGCGCGGCGGGCTCCCCCCCGGACCGGGCGAGGCCGGGCAGCGCCAGCAGCAGGGTCAGCATGAGGATGCGGCCAGGGGAGGGCAGGGCAGGGGACATGGCGTGCTCCTTGGTTCCGGGTGCAAGATCAAGCCTCCGTCGATCCAGGGCGGGCGGCTGCCGCCCCTGGCCCGGCCAGGCCAGGGGCGGCGCCTTGGATTGACCGCCGCCTCAGTCCGGCAGGGACGATGCGGTCGACGCTGGCAGCCTGTCGGGCTTGGGCCTTGGATGGGATTCGCGCTCAAATCGAGGCCGGTTTTTCGGACGTTTCGCAGAGCATACTGGTGGTCTGTTCAAGAAACTTGCGGAAAATCCGGACCGATTGGGGCGATGAAGACCGCCAAGTGGCCAAGTCCGACAGGCTGCTGGACCAAGTACGGAAAGCGCCGGAGCGGGGGCAAGCCGGAACGGCCAACCGCGGCTGGGCGATTGCTACCGCCCGTCTGGCTCTACATGTAGGGCATCTCGGGCGTCTTGCCCAGCAGGCGGGCGTAGACCGCCAGGCTGCCGCGGTGGTGGGCCGTGTGGTCGGCCATGCCGCTGAAGATGGCCGTGCGCGGCGCCCCGCCCATGATGCCGGGGGCGATGGGTTGCTGCCACTCGTCCCAGTCGTGCCCGCGCACCGCCGCCACGGCGCGGTCGTAGGCGGCGTTGAACCAGGCCAGCGCCTCCTCCAGCCCGGGCACGGCTGCCTCGCGGGCAGCTTGGGCCTCCCAATCCTCGCTCAGGCCGGTGGGGGAAAAGGCCCCCTTCACGAACCAGTCCACCGTGTGGGCGGCGTGGGCCACCTGGCGCGCCACCGACAGCATGCCGGGGACGGGGGCGAAGGCGGAGTCACCCTCGCTCAGGCAGGACAGGGACTTGAGGAAGAAGGCGCGCTGGCTCTCCAGTCCGGGGACGAAGCTCTCGGTGATCATATGGTCCTCCCATGTTTGAGGACAAGATAACAAGGGGCTGCCCGCCGCCTGTCGCCGGCAGTGCTGATTCCTATTTTGCGCCTGTCCGGCCCGCCCCGGCGGTGCCACGCACAAAGGGTCCAGCCACAAGGAAGCCACCATGCAACACCCGCCCCGCACGGGGGAGATCGTGCCGGCCGTGATGCCGCACGGCCGCCACTCCCACCTGAAGGACTTCGAGCACTACCGCGAGCTCTACGCCCGCAGCATCCGCGACCCGGAGAGCTTCTGGGCCGAGCAGGCCGAGAGCCTCAGCTGGTTCCACAAATGGGTCAACGTGCTGGACAGCTCCTTCCCTGAGGGCGACGTGGGCTGGTTCTCGGGCGGACGGCTCAACGTCAGCTTCAACTGCGTGGATCGCCACCTGGCCGAGCGGGCCGATCAGCCGGCCATCATCTGGGAGCCGGACGAGCCGGGCCGGCACCAAGTGATCAGCTACCGCGAGCTGAAGCACGAGGTCTGCCGCATCGCCAACGTGCTGAAGAGCGCGGGCGTGGTGAAGGGCGACCGCGTCGTGCTCTACCTGCCCATGATCCCGGCGCTGGCCTACACCATGCTGGCCTGTGCCCGCATCGGCGCCGTGCACAGCGTGGTCTTCGCCGGCTTCTCGGCGGAGGCGCTGCGCGACCGCATCGTGGACAGCGGCGCCAGGGTGCTGGTCACGGCCAACGAGGGGATGCGGGGCGGGCGCGCCATCCCGCTCAAGGCCATCGCCGACAAGGCCGTCCAGGGCCTCAATCAGATCCACACCGTCCTCGTGGCGCGGCGGACGGAGGCGGAGACGCCCATGGTCCCCGGCCGCGACCAGTGGCTGCACGAGGCGATGGAACGGGAACGCCGCGTTTGTCCCACCGAGTGGATGGCGGCCGAGGACCCTCTCTTCATCCTCTACACCTCGGGCTCCACGGGCAAGCCCAAGGGCCTGCTCCACACCCAGGCCGGCTACCTGCTCCACGCCAGCCTCACCCACCGCCTTGTCTTCGACTACCAGCCCGGGGAGGTCTATGCCTGCGTGGCGGACATCGGCTGGATCACCGGTCACAGCTACGTCGTCTACGGCCCGCTCTGCAACGGGGCCACCACCGTCCTCTTCGAATCGACGCCGCTCTACCCCGATCCCGGACGCTATTGGGAGATGGTGGAGCGCCTCAAGATCAACGTCTTCTACACGGCTCCCACCGCCATCCGCGCCATCGCCCGGGAAGGAGCCGACTGGGTGCGCCGCCACGACCGCAGCAGCCTGCGCGTGCTGGGCACGGTGGGCGAGCCGATCAATCCCGACTCCTGGAAATGGTACCACGAGGTGGTGGGCGAGGGCCGCTGCCCGGTGGTGGACACCTGGTGGCAGACGGAGACGGGCGGCATCATGATCAGCCCGCTGGCCGGCATCACGGACATGAAGCCCGGCTCCGCCACCCTGCCCCTGCCCGGGGTGGATCCCGTCATTGTGGACGAGCAGGGCGTCGAACAGAAGGGCAACGGCGTGAGCGGGCGCCTCTGCCTGCGCCAGCCTTGGCCGGGCATGGCCCGCACCGTCTTCGGCGACCATCGGCGCTACCAGGACACCTACTACACGACCTTCGCCGGCTACTACTTCACGGGGGACGGCTGCCGGCGCGACGAGGACGGCTACTACTGGATCACCGGGCGGGTGGACGACGTGATCAACGTGAGCGGCCACCGCATCGGCACGGCCGAGGTGGAGAGCGCCCTGGCCGCCAACCCGCTGGTGGCCGAGGCGGCGGTGGTGGGCGTCCCCCACGAGATCAAGGGGACGGGCATCTTCGCCTACGTCGTGCTCAAGCGCGAGGCGGAGGGAATGACGGAGGAGGAGCTGGCCGGCGCCCTGCGCGAGGAGGTGCGGCGCGACATCGGCCCCTTCGCCGCGCCGGACGGGTTCCTTTATGTGGAAGGCCTGCCCAAGACACGATCGGGCAAGATCATGCGGCGCATCCTGCGCAAGATCGGCGAGGGCGAGTACGTGGACCTGGGCAACCTGAGCACCCTGGCCGATCCGGGAGTGGTGGAGCGCATCATCGAGGCCCATCGCGGCCGGGGGGCCTGAGTCCCGCCGCGGAACGGGAGGCGGCAGGGCGGCCGGCCCACCTTGGCCGGCTCCGGCAAGACGATCCATCCCTTCATGCCTGGCCGGGGTCCGTCCGGGTGGCCGCACCCTCGTCCCCGGCCTTCCTACCTTGGAGCAGCCTGTCACACCCGGGAGGTTCCATGTCCCGTTCCCGCCCGTTTGCCGCCGCCGCCGGCCTGGTCCTCTTCCTGGCCGCCTTGCTGGCCCTGCCCCGCCACGCCGGGGCGGACTACCTGATCAAGGATGGGACGGTCCACAAGGGCGCCCAGGTGGACGCCCTCCCCTGGCTCGACAACCGCACCCACCGCTTCGGCACCATCTGGCTGACCGTGAACAACTGGGGCTGGCTGGGCAACTTCAACGACTACGACACGGACGCCTACACCGACGCCGAGGTGCTGGACTGGGCCCCCCAGTGCGAGGTGCCGGGCGGCAGCCGCGTGCAGTACCTCTTCGCCGCCGGCCTCTGGGTGGGCGCCCTCATCGTCGAGGAGAGCGGCCTGGTGGACCCCCGCGTCTCCACCGGGGCGGACGGCTACGTGGCGGGGGAGGCCCACGAGTTCTACCCGGACGACCGCACGCCCATCGCGGAGCGCTCCACCCGCTCCAGCGCCTACAACGGCCTGGGGGACTACGTCACCAGCGAGCTGGCGGTCAGCGAGCAGGACTTCATCGCCGTTTACTCCGACACGCTGGTGGACAGCCAGCTCACGCCGCCGGTGGGGGGCGTGGTGCACAAGCCGCTGGGCATCCGCATCACGCAGAAGAGCTACTCGTGGAGCTACGAGTACGCCAGCCGCACCATCATCATCGATTACGAGGTGGAGAACATCGCCGAGCGCTACCTGAAGAACCTCTACATCGGACTCTACGTCGATGGCGACGTGGGGCGGCGCGGTTACAGCGAGAAGAACCTGGACGACATCGCCGGCTTCATCGAGCAGGCCTACGACAGCGCCCGGGGCGAGTGGATCGCCGTCAACACGGCCTGGATCGCCGACAACGACGGCCGCGACGCGGACGTGGACGTGGGCAACCAGTTCACGGCCCCCCATGTCACGGGCTTCCGCGTCCTGCGCAGCCCCAATCCCAAGCTGCGCACCTCCTTCAACTGGTGGACCTCCTCGCTCAGTCCCGAGCAGGACTACGGTCCCGCCTGGCGCAGCTGGACAGGCAATCCCGACGGAGCCTGGAGCCTGCTGCGCGGCACGCCCCTGGGCGACCGCGAGAAGTACTTCATCCTCTCCAATGGGGAGTTCGACTACAACCAGTGGCACGTGGACGATCCCGCCTGGATCGCCGCCCACCCCCAGGACTTCCTCGGCGCCACCGGCAACCTGCTGCGCCGCGAGGAGTGGCAGGATCCAAGCGAGAGCGGCGTCAACGCCGCCGACGTGGCCAACGGCTACGACACGCGCTACCTGATCAGCTGGGGACCGATGGGCGTCTTCGACCATGTGGACAACACCGGCCGCTGGATCTACCGGCTCAATCCCGGGGAGAAGTTCAGCTTCACCGTCGCCCTGGTGGCGGGGCTCAACCTTCACGACGTCAACCAACCCCAGCAGCCCGAAGGCCCGCTCGACCCCTCCCGCTACAACTTCCGCGGCCTGGAGAACAGCGCCCTGTGGGCCCAGCGCATCTACGACAACGAGATGGTGGACACGCCCGTCTTCGATTTCGGCGAGGACGGCATCCCCGACACCAACGACCTGGGCGAGGGCGACGGAGTGCTCGACACGGGGGACGGCTGGTTCGGGGAGGACGCCGGCAGCGACGGGCTATACGCCATCCTGCCCGCCGACCAGGACAGCGTGGCGGTCTGGTACTTCGGCCACTTCATGGGCTGGTACACGGGACCCGACGCCGACGGCAGCGAGAACAACGGCCGCCTCGATCCCGGCGAGGACGAGCTGCTCTGGAGCCTGCAGAACTTCGTGGCGGATTCCGGCTTCGTGTGGGCCGGCCCCAAACTCAGCCGCGGCGGCCATGCCTGGGTGAAGGACGGGGCCGGGGGCCGTCGCCGCATCAGCCTGGGCGAGCGGGACGAGTGCGACTGGTTCATCGGCCACCTCAACCTCAACGGCGTGCTCGACCGGGGCGACGGCATCCCCGACTTCCAGGGACCGCCCCCGCCGCCGCCGCCCGTCATCGTGGCGGAGACGGGGGACGACGAGATCATCCTGCGCTGGAAGGACAACGCCGAGCGCTATGTGGACCCCTTCAGCCACCTGCGCGACTTCGAAGGCTATCGCGTCTGGGTGGCCAACGACAACCTGGAGAACCGCTACGGTCTGCTGGGAGAGTGGGACGAGGTCAATTACGCCTACTATGACGCGGCCGGCCGCCTGCGCTCCATGCCGGACCGGCGCGGTTTCGACGAGGCCCCGCCCGACAGCACGGACGAGATGTGGAACCGCTGGGCGGTGGGTCCCAACAACGGCCTGCAGGTCATCCGCCGGCCCCATGGCTGGACCGAGCCCTTCACCGACCTGAACGGGGACCTGGTCTGGAACGCCCCCGAGCCCTACGCCGACCAGAACGGCAATGAGAGGTGGGATCCGGGCGAGCCTTTCCAGGACCTGAACGCCAACCACCGCTGGGACGCGGGCGAACCCTACGAGGACCTCAACGCCGACGGCGAGTTCACCACGGCCGAGAATTACACGGTCTACGAGCTGCGTCTCTCCCCCGTGCGCTCCCACTTCCCCCGCTGGTACGCGGTGACGGCCTACGATTTCGGCGACTTCATGACCGGCACCGAGCCGCTGGAGAGCGCGCGCACGGCCAACGCCGTCCGCCTGGCGCCCAGCGGACTGCCCACGCGCAAGGTCGGTGTCGTGCCCAACCCCTACCGCATGGACCTGGACTACACGCAGCGCTACATGGAGGGTTTCGCCGGCGGCGGCGGACTGTCCTGGGAGAACCAGTGGGACGACACACCCGATTACTGGCCGCAGCAGGACCGGCGCCTGGATTTCATCAACCTGCCCCGCCAGTGCCTCATCCGCATCTACACGGTGGCGGGCGACCTGGTGCAGATCCTGCCCCACAACGTGGCGGGCGACGCCAACCGGCGCTGGGCCAGCCCCCACTCGGAAAGCTGGGATCTCAACAGCCGCAACTATCAACAGGTGGCACCCGGCCTCTACTATTTCAGCGTCGAGGACAAAACCCCGGAGGGGGAAGGCGCCATCCAGACCGGGACCTTCGTCATCATCGGCTGAGCCGCCGCCTTCCGCCGGAGGGTCCAGGAGCGGATTCGGACCCGGCCGGTCTCCCCGGGAGGGTGACCCCCGACACGCGCAGACCCCGTCGGCCGTTTCCACACATTGGCCGTCACACGAACAGGACACCCTGCCGCGGGCAACGCTGTGCCATCTGTCCGTCAACAAACAGGCGGCAGCCAAGAACAAGGTTGCAACGGGTCTTTGCGTGCAGGCCTGCCCCACCGTGCCGGGCCGCCTCCAGTGGGATGGCTGTCCCGACAGCGATGGCGACGGCATCCCCGACCACCTGGACAAGTGTCTCGATCAGCCGGAGACCTTCAACGGCTACATGGACGAGGACGGCTGCCCGGACAAGGCGCCCCCTCGCGGGACACGCCCGACATGTCCTGGCCCCCGTCGTCTCCGGACGGCGGGGGCCTTTTCATGATCCCAGGTGCTCAGCGGCTGGGGTCCACCCAGATCAGCTCATCCACGGGATAGCCCAGGCCGCGGGCCAGCTCCAGATTGCGCCCCCGCACCCCTTCGTCCAGGGTGGCGCCACGGGCCAGGATCCACAGCCACTTGCGGGATGGCCCGCACGCCAGTGCCGCTGAATGATCGTCTTCAAGGGCGATGTGTTGCAGGCGCCCCAGAAGGGCCCGAAAAACGAAATCTGGAGCCGCCCCTCGCCGGCTTCGCCCGCCGGCCTGGCTCTGCCCACCGCCTCCTTCCAGCGGCCCGAGGCGGCCTCATGGCCGCGGTTGACCACGCGGATGCGGCCTCCCTCGTGGGAATAGTCCGCCTTGACGCGGCTCAGGCCCCGCTCGAAGGAATGGTCCCGGCGGGCGATCTCATGCCGCCCCCAGGTAGGGGTCCAACTGAAAGCCGCGCACCGCTGTCGCGCCCTTGGGCAGGCCGGCCGGGGCGCGCCATGCCCCCGCCCCTTGCTTCATGGCAAAGCCTCCTGCAAGGCCTGCACCAGGATGCGCCGCCGCTCTCCCAGGCGCAGGGCCCGGGTCAGTTCCACCTGCACGCCCATGCCACGTCTTCCCCGGTTGCAGATGTTGAGCCGGCGACGCCCCGGCCAGGGATGCCCCTCCGTGACCGTCTCGAGACCGACCCCTCGGCAGGCCGCGGCCAGACGCTCCTTCAGAACCAGGTCCCGACCGCCCAGATAGACCACCTCGCCCCCGCCGCCGCAGCCATGCACGGTGAGCACCCAATCGTGGGTGGCCGCCAGCTCCAGGCAAAGGGGGTCGTCGAAGCGATCGCTGGCCAGGTGCAGGTCGGGATTGCCGTGGGGACGACAGGCCTGGAAGAGGTAGAGGCTGTGGCGGCCGCCGGCCATGGCGACGGCGATGCGGTCCGTGCCCGCCTCCAGGCGCCCACCGTGGGGGGCGACGACCAGCAGGGAGCTGTTCCGCCTCCGCCAGCAGCGACGGTAGTCCGTCCCCTCCCGCCAGGCGGCGCTCAGTTCGGCGAAGCTGTTGAGTGGCCTACCGATCGGCCTTCCCCTCTTCTGTCAATCGGCATAGGGGCGCCGGGAAATCCCCGGCATCCCCTGCCACACCACCCGGCATGCGGGTCCGCACCGGGCGGTTCAAATGGTTGATGTCACGTGGCGAGCCGGGGTAGCCCCAGCTCGTCGAAGAAACGGATCGGCAGGACCTTGTTCAGGAGCATGCCTGCAAGCAGGGCCGGATTCCTCCACAAGCTGCGTGTGCAGGCCGCCACTCTCGCTGCTTCATCCTGGGACAGTCCCAGTTGACGCAGCTGCCGAAAGGTGGTCCTGCCCCGCTTCCAGTGTTTGAGTTGCAGTGCCCGCAGCCGGTGGCGGATCCACTCATCCAGCGCAGCAAAGACCTTGGGCGTGTCTGCCAGACGGTAGTACGCCTTCCATCCCGGCAGGTAGCTCCTCAGTTCCCGCACCACGTGGACCAGACTCCGCCCTCCCCTGCGCCGCGTCGTGTGACGCACCCGCTCCTTCAGTTTGTCCTGGGCTGTGTCCTGGGCTTTCTTGGCCACCCGGCGCTTCACCACTCCGCCGGGTCCCAGCCAGAAGCTGTAACCCAGCACCTTGCGGCGTGTCGCCAGATCCACCGCGCTCTTGGCCTCGTTCACCTTCAGATGGAGTCCCGTGAACAGCCGCCGCAACCAGCCCATCACCCGATCCCCGGCCCGACGGCTTCGCACATGGACGTTGCAGTCGTCCGCGTAGCGGATGAAGGCGTGGCCCCGGCCTTCCAGCTCCCGGTCCACCTCGTCCAGCAGCACATTGGCCAGAAGCGGTGACAAGGGCCCGCCCTGCGGCGTGCCTTCGTGCCGTTCCACCACCACCCCGCCGGACAGCAGCCCGGCCTTCAAGTAGCGGCGAATCAGTCCCAACACCCGGCGATCCGAATTCCGAGCCGCGAGCCGTCCCATCAGCACGTCGTGGTTGACCCGGTCGAAGAAGGTCTCCAGGTCCGTGTCCACCACCCAGCGCTTGCCGTCCTGGATGTGCCGCTGCGCGGCGCGGATCGCCTCGCGCGAGCTTCTCCCTGGACGAAAGCCGTAACTGTGCCGCGAGAAGGTCGGGTCGAACAGCGGCTGCAGGACCTGAAGCAGGGCCTGCTGGATGAAACGGTCCAGCACGGTCGGGATGCCCAAGCGGCGCATCTCGCCCTTGCCTTTCGGGATGAGCGCCTCCTTCACCGGTGACGGCTGGCAGGTGCCCGACAGCAAGCGCTCCCGGATCGCGTCCCAGTTCGTCCGCAAAAAGCGGGTCCCCCGGGCGGACCCGCCTTTCGTAAGACTGTCCATGTGGCGGTGAGGCCGTCCGCCCTATCCCGTCGCACTCCCGTCCACACCCTGGACCGCCTGACCGTCAAGGTCGGGCTGCCCTGACCAGATAGAATCCCCGTTGAATCAAAGCCACGGCGTCTTGGTCGATCCAGTGGGTGTCCGTCACCTCCGCCACCAGCAGGGGCGGGGGCAGGCTGGGTCCCAGCGCATCGGCGCGGTAGATGCGATAGCTCTGGGCCTGGGGCACGGCCGGCCAGCTCAGGCGCAGTCGGCCATCCTCCAGGCGCTCGATCAGGAGGGGTGCGGGCGCGGCCAGGGGAGCGACCGTGCGGAAGCTCCACGTGGGTCCCGGCGTGAGTCCGCCCGGTCCCTCCTCGTCGATGCGCCAGTGGTAGAGCCTGTCCGCCGCCAACGGTCCCGGATCCCACCATGCCTCCTCGCTGCTGCCGACCAGGGGAAGCGGCTCCTCCCAACCCAGGTGGATCAGGTGGCGGGTGGCGCGCGCCCCGGAGGCCCAGGCCAGCAGGGCGTCCAGCGGCTGATCGGTGGCCCCGTCGGGCGGCGTGGGCGCCGAGGCGGCCTCCGGCGACGGCAGGACGAAGGCGGTGGCGGCGCTGTTCATCAGCTCCGGCGCGGAGCGGCCATGGGTGTCCCACAGGTTCCAGGCGAGCTGTCCGGCCGTGTTGGTGACGTTCTCGTCGCGCAGGAAGTCGATGTACTCGCGGCTCACCGTCTGGTAGTAGAGGGCGGCCTCCACCCGCACGGCGCCAAGCGGCAGCTCGTAGAACGAGTCGTCCCAGTACTGGCCGTCGGCGTAGGTGTGGCCCACCGGCGGCGACTGGATCTCCTGGAAGGCGCTGTTGGTGAAGCCGCGGGGCGGGATGCGGTTGTCGAAGTAGATGGTGTCGTTCTGCACGAAGTGGAAACTGGGGCCGGGCGGCTGCTGCACAAGGCCGGCGACGAAGGGCGAGAGGCCTGGCTTGATCTCATAGACCTTGGCCTCCGCGTCATGGGAGAGGATGGCGGTGGCCGGGTCGTAGGCGGCCGACTCGTAAACAAGCTGGTTGCCGCTGTCGAAGCCTTTGATGTTCAGCCAGATGCGGCGGCCTTCAGGATAGCCCGAGGGCAGTTTGTGACCGGTCTCGTTGGTGACGCGCACGCGGGCCACGGGCCGGGGACCGTCCAGATCCATCTCCAGGCTGAGCCCGGCGGCGTTCTGCAGCATGTAGCGCGCGCGCTGGATGCCATCGTTCAGGGCCGCCACGCTCACTTCTCCGGGGAAGTGCTGGGCCACCCAGAGCGGCACCACCGTGTTGCCGCCCGTCATGTCGTGATGGGGCAGGTCCGTGCGCAGCGGCGCGTTGTTCATGCTGCAGCCGTGACCGGTGACATCCCGCATGTGGCAATCCTGACAGCTGCGCACCACGCTCAGGTTGCCGCCAAACTGCGGCGCGTAGACGCCTTCCGCCGTGTTGTACTGGCTCACCTGCCATTCGCTGAAGGTGCGCTCGATGGGGAACTGCGCACGGGGGTCGGCGCTGGGCGGCGCCTGGCCAAAGGCATTGGGCAGATAGCGTCCCGTGGCGGGATCGAGGGAAAAGACGGGGTTGCTCACGTCGTGGCAGGTGCCGCAGAGGCGCGAATCCTTGTGCAGGGGCGAGTAGTAGTCGGCGTGGCGGGCCACGGAATCGAAGTAGGGGCCGCGCTTGCCCCGATCAGAGTCCACGATGTACATGCCGTTGGCGGAGGCCGGCGGGATCTGGGCGAGGGTTCCCAGGTAGGTCTGGTCCCGCGGGTAGGTGCCGCTCAGGTAGTGGCCCTCCCCCGGCCAGGGATTGACGCCCAGGGCGGTGGGCGTGACCAGCTGGTGGCAGAAGGCGCACTGCACGCCCTGGCGGTCGTTGGCGGTGAGCGCGCTGCCGTCGGTGGGGATGCTGCGCCCCTCCAGCCAGCCTTTGGGGGTGTGGCAGCGCAGGCAGAGGTCGCCGCTCTGGGGGGCGTCCTGGTTGGCGACGGCGAGGCAGGCCAGGAAAAGCGGGTCCCGCATGGCCTGGGCCATCATGCCGCCGCGCCAGTTGTGGAAAGGCTCCACCGCCTGCTCCCCATAGTTGGCGTGGCAGTTGTCGCAATGGGAGGGATTCTCCAGGGTGCCTGACTGGCCGGGCTGGGAGCCGGGCAGCGCGAAATCAGCCAGGGTGGTGGGCACGGGCAGGGCGCGGACGGGGGCCGCGAGCGCGCCCGCGAGCAGGAGCAACAGCAAGGTCTTCATGTGGATTCCTCCGGGCAGCGCTGCGGAAACCGTCTTCATGTCAAGACGTTGACAGTTTGGAAAGACGATGCCTTTGGGGGAATGCCCGCGGGCAAGCTCCGACTTGCCCTGGAGCAATTAGTCCGGGGGGTCCGGCAGGCGGTCGGGGGCGAGGATGATCAGACGGCGGGTCCCGATCTGCAGAATGCCCCGCTCGGCGAAGCGACCCAGGATGCGCGACAGGGTGGAAGGCGTGACATCGACGGCGCGGGCGATCTCCTGCTTGGGCACCTCGATGACCACGCCGCCCGGCCCGGCCGCTCGGTCGTGACCCATCAGCTGGCCCAGCAAGCGGGCCACCCGGCGGCTGGCCGTCTCCCCGGCTCGGGCCGCCCAGCGCTCCTCGGAGTCCCGCAGCTCACGGGCGAGCAAAGCCAACAGATGGCGGCTGAAGGGACGGCTTTCCAGGGCCAGCTTCAAAAAGACGGCGCGCGGCACCAGGCAGAGGTCCACGGCGGTGACGCACTCCGCCGCCGCCGCCGTGGCCTCCCCCGCCAGCAGCGGGCGGAAGCCCGTCACGTCGCCGGGACCGAGGAAGCGGATGACCGTCTCGTGGCCCCGGGCATCGGTCTTGAGCAGCTTGATCTGGCCGCTCTTCACGCAGAAGAGATGGGTCAGCTCCTCGCCCTGGAAATAGAGGACCTGGCCCCGCCTGCAGCGCCGCTGGGACGAGCGGGCCAGGACTAGGGTGTGTTCCTCGTCGGACAGCGGCGAGAAGAAGGAGCCGGGGCCGGCGCAGGCCGCGCACCCGTCGGCGGCGTTCCGGTCGAGCACCTGCCCCTCCCTTGTTCCGGCGCTCATGTATGCAGGATCCAAGGACGATTCCCCATCGATCTCTCCGCGGCAAAGGCGACCTGTGGACAGAACGGGCCTCAAGGTACATGTGGAAGGAAGGACGCGACAAGGGATGCTTGAAGATGTCATGACAACCCGGCCAGGCAACAGTGGCACTTAGTGGTATGGATGATCCGACGCACGACAGCCCGCTTCCGCCGCCCCGCATCCGGCGCGAGATGAGGACGGTGGCCCTCATGATCGAGCTCTACTGCCGTGCCCACCACGACGGGCGGAGCGGGCCTTGCGCCGAGTGCGATCCGCTGCGGGCCTACGCCCACCAGCGGCTGGCGGTCTGCCGCTACGGCGCGGCCAAGCCCGCCTGCAACAAGTGTCCCGTGCATTGTTACAAGCCGGCCATGCGGGAGCGGATCCGCCGGGTGATGCGCTTCGCCGGGCCGCGCATGATCTGGCGACATCCCATGTTGGCCCTCATCCACCTGCTGGAATCCCGCCGTCCGGTGCCGGAAGGCACCTTCCAACAACGCCTGCTGGCGGAGGCCGACGAGGCCTGAGGCCGTGTGCCCGCCTGCGTGGGCGCGGGAGGCTGGCATTCATCACCTTTCCGTCGGTTCGACGGATGACCGCGCCGTGCCACCAGGGACGGCTCCGCCTTTATCAATCAGGATGACCATGACCTTCACATCCCTTTCCCTGCACCCGTCCCTGCTCAAAAGCGTGCGCGAGCTGGGCTTCACGCGACCCACGCCCATCCAGGCGGAGGCGATTCCCCCCGGCCTGGCCGGACGCGATCTGCTGGCTTGCGCCATGACGGGCAGCGGCAAGACGGCGGCCTTCCTGCTGCCCATCATCCACCAGCTCATCGACCGCCCGCGGCGCACGACCCGCGCGCTGATCCTCACGCCGACCCGTGAGCTGGCGGCGCAGATCCTGGAGGATTTCAACGCCCTGGCAGTGCACACGCCAGTGACTGGCGCGGCCGTCTTCGGCGGGGTGGGGATGGGGCCGCAGGAGCACGCCTTCCGCTGTGGCACCGATCTGATCGTGGCCACGCCGGGTCGTCTGCTCGACCACTTCAAGTCACCCTACGCCCGCCTGCCCGGCATCGAGTTCCTCGTCCTGGACGAGGCCGACCGCATGCTCGACATGGGTTTCCTGCCCGACATCCGGCGCGTGCTCAAACACCTGCCGCCGCGGCGGCAGACCCTTTTCTTCTCCGCCACCATGCCGCCTCCCATCGCCAAGCTGGCGCAGGAGATGCTGCAGCGACCCGCCATGATCAACCTGCAGCGGCAGGCCGCTCCCGCCGTGGGGATCACCCAGGCCGTCTATCCCGTACCCCAGGAGTTGAAAGGCGCCCTCTTCCTGGAACTGCTGAAGCGGGGCGTGATGCGGGAAGCCCTTGTCTTCACGCGGACCAAGCATCGGGCCGACCGCCTGGCCAAGTTCCTCGACCGCAACGGCATCGTGGCCGACCGCATCCACGGCAACCGCTCCCAGGCCCAGCGCACGGCCACCCTGGCCTCCTTCAAGAAAGGGGAGACGCGGGTGCTGGTGGCAACGGACATCGTGGCGCGGGGCATCGACATCAGCGAACTGGGCCACGTGGTCAATTTCGACGTGCCCGTCGTGCCGGAGGACTACATCCACCGGGTGGGCCGCACGGCGCGGGCCGAGGCGACGGGGGACGCCTTCACCTTTGTCGCCCCCGAGGAGGAGGGCGACCTGCGCCGCATCGAGGGGGCGGTGGGCAAGCGCCTGCCCCGCGTCCTCCTGCCGGACTTCGACTACCAGGCCAAGACCGGCGAGAAGCTGGAAGTGCCGCTGGCGGAACGCATCGCCCAGATCCGGGCCGAGAAGGCGGCGGCGCGGGAGCGCTCACGGGAGAAAGAGGCGCGGCGCCTGGAAGCCCAGGCCGCCCTGGAGGAACGGGCGCGCCAGAAGGCGGCCGCCCAGGCCGCCCGCAACGCCTCCGCCCCGCGCAAGCCGGGGATGAAGGTCACGGTCCTCACCCAGTCCCGGCCTGTCACCGGCCAATCCGCCGTGCGCCAGGGTTCCAGCGCCAGCGACGCGCCCCGCGCCCGGCCCAAGCGGCGGAGAAGGCGGCCGGCGCAAGGCTGACCGGGGCAACACCAGGGCAACACCAGGGCAACACCAGGGCAACACCAGGGCAACACCAGGGCAACACCAGGGCGTCACCAGGGCAACACCAGGGCAACACCAGGGCAACACCAGGGCAACACCAGGGCAACACCAGGGCAACACATTCAAAGAATGGGGCCGGCAAAGCCGGCCCCATTGACGTTCGGAGTCATAGTTCCCGACTCAGGGATTCTGCAGGTAGTGCAGGGCGTTCTGAAGCAAGGTGCGCGCGTAGTTGGGGTTGTGGACGCCCCGGCTGCCGTCGTTCTTGACGTAGAGGTAGGCATAGACCGCTTCGCGCTCCCGGGCCGTCAACTGGGCATTCCAGACCGTGTCGGAGAGCTGGTCGCCGGTGGCGCCGAAGTGGGCCTCGATCTGCCCCATGAGGTTGCTGATGGCCGTCTGCCCGCCATTGAAATCGAAGTTGGTCAGGCCAGGATGGCAGCCCGTGCAGGCCGTGGTGGTGGCATGGAAGGTGTGGTCATGCAGCGGGTAGCCATGCGGGCTGGTCACTTCCATGTGGCAGGTCACGCAGGGGTTCTGGATCACGTTGTGGGTGGCCGTCCGCGTGTAGGTGTAGCCCGGGATCTCATAGCTGCCGGCGCCCAGCATCATGTCCATCTGCGGACTCTCGTGCGGACCGCGGAGGGTGCCGTTGTTGAAGATCTGCGAGTTGACGTTGGCCACCGTGCGGCGGGCGTGGTGGCACTGGGCGCAGAGCTGGCTGGCGCCGCGGCCGGTGAAGGTGGCGGGCACCACGTCATAGACCACGGAGAAGTCCGCCATAGTGCGCAACTGGGCCGTGTTGGTGGCGTTGTGCGGGTCATGGCAAGCCACGCAGCCCACCAAGTCCAGGGTCGCACCCGGCAGCATGCCGGCATAGTCAGGGTCGAACTTGGAGATGAAGCCCTCGGCGCCGTGGCATTCCCAGCACGCGGTCCTGTTCCACTCGGCCGCGTACTCCTCCACTGTGTGGCCTGTCCGCTCGTAATACGAACCGTGGGCGCCTTCATGCCACTGCGCCATTTGCTCGCCGTGGCAGGAGGCGCAGGGGGACAACGACTGGCCATTCTCAAACCGAGTGGCCAGCGAAACCTGCGGGTTGTGCTGATAGATGCCCGGGCCCATGGAGCCGTGGCAGTTTTCGCACTGGACACCCTCCAGGGCGTGCAGACGGGCGGTGTCGTCAGTGTTCTGGGCGGGCCAGAAGTCGTCATAGCCGCTGTGGTCCAGGCCGTGGTCCGTCACCGTGGTGTCGCCGAAGGCCACCGGCGCGTCCCAGCCCACCGTGTGGCACTGCAAGCAATAGGGATTGTTGCTCTGGCCCGCCGTCACCAGGGTGGTGAATGCATTGGGATGACCCGTGCCCATCCAATCCTGCACCTTGCCCGAATGGCAGCCATAACACGAGCTGCCGTTGGAGCCCACCCAGGCCCAGGCCTGGTAGTTCTGGCCATCCTGACCCGCGTCTCCCTGGGGTCCTTGCGGACCCTGGGGCCCCTGCGGTCCTTGCGGTCCTGCGGCGCCGTCATCGCCGGCACAGCCCACCATCAATGCGGCGGTCAGCACGATGCCGGGTAGCGGCTTCAACCATTTCTTCATCACACACCTCCTGATGGAATCGGGTAGCCTTTCTGCGAACGCTAAAATGTCGCGCCATTGTCACAAGGAAGTCAACTGTCATGTCAACAATTTATCACACCAATCGCTTTTGATTTTCGTTTATTAACAAGGCTATCCTTCTGATTGTCAATGAACTAGGCCTGACTATCTATCTGAACCATGACTCAGCTGTTAAAATTCTACAAATAGACGGTAATGGTCCGCGTTCCGGTGTGTCGGGCTTCCATGTAGAAGGCCGCCTGACGGGCGGCCTGGACGATCCTGCTGATGATCCTGCTTCTGACGGATCTAGAACGGCCAAAAGTTGTTGTCGTGCCAGTATTCGGCCCGCAGCGACTCGTGCAGCTTGACCATGGTGTCGTAGTGCTCGTCCTCGAACTGGGCCAACCAGGTGAGGATCTTGCGCAGCTCGGGGTCTTCCACCTTCTGCGCCGCCTTGGTGTAGAAATCGCGCGCCTCCCGCTCCAGCACGATGGCGATGTCCAGGGCGGTGGTGTCGAAATGGGTGGTGCTCAGGCTCTTCTTGAAAGCCTCGCTCAGGATGGGATCATGGATGTCGAAGCCGTGGGGACGTCCGCTGTGCAGGATCTCCTCATCCCAGGTGGCCTTGTCCCGCCATGTCTTGTACAGGTCCGCCAAGATGCGCTTGTGGTCCAACTCCTCCTTGGCAAACTCCTCGAAGAAGCGGCGCGCCGTCTCGTTGGCTGTCTTCTCTGCCGTGGCCCGGTAGAACTCGTGGCCGCGACTCTCCACCATGATGGCGTATTTGAAGACATCCTCCACCGTCTTGAATTCCAGCTCCCGTCCGCTCATGATCCGTTCCTCCTTCTAGATGGCCACTTATGATAGGCAATCGGGCCAGAACAATAAATGCCGGCCGGCCGAGGCTGGATCGAGCATTTCATGGTCAAATGCGGAACTATGCCTGGGATTTGCGAGTATACGGCCCGTTGTCGGCGAAGAAATGCTTGAGAAAGTTTCTTCGGTTTACCTAATTTCAACCCGGTCATCAACCCACATGCATAGAAAGGAATCCGCCATGAAGAAGCTCTTCGCCCTCCTCGGTGGCTGTCTGGTCGTCTTCGCCGTCCTGCAAAGCACGCCTGCCATGGCCGGGGCCGGCTGTTGCCCGTCCAAGGGAGCCAAGGCCGAAAAGGCCTCCCTGAGCGGCGTCCAGGCTGAGAACGCCGTGGCCGGCACCAAGACCTGCGTCGTGGACGGCAAGACCGTCACCTGCACGGTCAATGCCGACGGCTCCTGCAGCATGCCCGCTGGCACCGTGAACGCGGCCGCCGGAACCAAGACCTGCGTGGTGGACGGCAAGACCGTCACCTGCCATGTGAAGGCCGACGGTTCCTGCACCATCCAGGGCGCCGCCGCTTCCGGCTGCGCCACGAAGCCGGGCGCCTGTGCCGCGCCGACCGCCACCCAGAAGGCCAAGGACACGGTCAAGGCCGACAGCCGCGAGCAGATCAAGCAGGCCGGCCTCTAGTCCCTGTCTCCCATCGATCGCAGCCAGGGGTGTCGGGTCCTGCCCGACACCCCTTCTTCTTGCCCGGCCGCGCTTCACGTGCCAGGGGCGCGCAGGTCCACCCGCTCCTTGACCCATGAAGAAGCCGGGAACCCACAGGGGCACCCGGCTTCACATGAGTCAGGGTAGGGATCAGGCGAGGGCGTCGATCACCTCGTTCCAAAGATGGCTGGGACGCATGGCCGCCGCCGTCCGCTCGGGATCCGGGTGGTAGTAGCCGCCCAACTCCACGGGCTTGCCCTGCGCCGCGGCCAGCTCGGCCAGGATTCTGGGCTCCCGCTCCGCCAGCGTGGCGGCCACCGGCGCAAAGCGTTCCTTCAAGTCCTTGTCCAGCTCCTGGGCCGCCAGGGCCTGGGCCCAGTAATGGGAGAGGTAGAAGTGGCCGCCGCGGTTGTCCAGCTCGTGGACACGGCGGGAGGGCGACTTGCGGTTCTCCAGCACGTGGCCGATCGCCTGGTTCAATCCATCCGCCAGCACCCTGGCCCGCCCCTTGCCGCTCTTGCCGGCCAGATCCTCAAGGGAGACCGCCAGGGCCAAGTACTCGCCCAGGCTGTCCCAGCGCAGATGGCCCTCCTTGACGAACTGCTGCACGTGCTTGGGCGCGCTTCCGCCCGCACCCGTCTCATAGAGCCCGCCGCCCGCCAGCAGGGGCACGATGGAGAGCATCTTGGCGCTGGTGCCCAGTTCGATGATGGGAAAGAGGTCCGTCAGGTAGTCGCGCAGCACGTTGCCCGTCACGCTGATGGTGTCCTGGCCGGCCCGCGCCCGCGCCATGGAGAACCTGATCGCCTCGACGGGGGGGAGGATGGGCAGCTCGAGACCCGCCGTGTCGTGCCCGGGCAGATAGGCGCGCACCAGGCGGATCAGGTTGGCGTCGTGGGCGCGCCCCTCGTCCAGCCAGAAGACGGCCGGCGCGCCGGTGGCGCGGGCGCGGGCCACGGCGAGGCGCACCCAGTCGCGGATGGCCGCGTCCTTGGTCTGGCAGGCCCGCCAGATGTCCCCCTCCTCGACGGCATGCTCCAGCAGCACCCGGCTGGTCTCGTCCACCACGCGCACCACGCCGGCCGCCCCCAGGCGGAAGGTCTTGTCATGGGAGCCGTACTCCTCCGCCTTCTGCGCCATGAGACCCACGTTGGCGACGTTGCCCATGGTCGCCACATCGAAGGCCCCGTGCGCCTTGCAATCCTCGATCATGGCCTGGTAGATGCCGGCGTAGCAGCGGTCGGGGATCATCGCCTTGGTGTCGTGCAGCTGGCCGTCCGGCCCCCACATCCGGCCCGAGTCGCGGATCATGGGCGGCATCGAGGCGTCGATGATGATGTCGCTGGGCACATGCAGGTTGGTGATGCCCCGATCGCTGTCGACCATGGCCAGGGGCGGGCGCTGGGGGTAGACGGCCTGGATGTCCGCCTCCACGGCGGCGCGCTGCTCGTCGGGCAACTGCCTGAGTTTGGCAAGGAGGTCGCCCAGCCCGTTGCCGGGGTCCACGCCCAGACGGGCGAGCACTTCGCCGTGCCGGGCGAAGACCGGCTTGTAGAACTCCTCGACGCAGATGCCGAACATGATGGGGTCGCTCACCTTCATCATGGTGGCTTTGAGGTGCAGCGAGAGCAGCACGCCCTGGCGCCTGGCGTCCTCGATCTGCTCGGCGAAGAAGGCGGCCAGGGCGCGGCGGCTCATGACGGTGGCGTCCAGCACCTCCCCGGCCTGCAGGGGCAGCCTTTCCTTCAGCGCCGTCACGGCGCCGTCTGCCGCCACGTGCTCGATGCGCACGACGCAGGCCTTCTCCAGCACCACGCTCTGCTCGTTGCCGTAGAAATCGCCGCCCGTCATGTGGGCCACATGGGTCCTGGAGTCCGCACTCCAGGCGCCCAGCTTGTGGGGATGCTTGCGAGCGAAATCCTTGACCACCCGGGCCACGCGGCGGTCGCTGTTGCCCTCGCGCAGGACGGGGTTGACGGCGCTGCCCAGCACCTTGGCGTAGCGGGCCTTCAGCTCCCGCTCCTCCTCCGTGCGCGGCTCCTCGGGGTAGTCGGGCAGATCGTATCCCTGGGAACACAGCTCGCGGATGGCCTCCTTGAGCTGCGGCACGCTGGCGCTCACGTTGGGCAGCTTGATGATGTTGGCCTCTGGCCGCTGGGCCAGCTCCCCCAGCTCGGCCAGGTGGTCGGCTTGGCGTTGCGCCTCCGTCAAGCGATCGGGGAAGGCGGCGAGAATGCGCCCCGCCAGCGAGATGTCGCGTAGCTCCACCTCGACGCCGGCCGCCCGGGTGAAGGCCCGGATGACGGGCAGCAGCGAGTGGGTGGCCAGCATGGGGGCTTCGTCGGTGTAGGTATAGATGATCTTGTCCTGGGCCATTGCTTCGTCTTTCCTCCTTGGACCATCCTTGCCGTCGGCGCACGGGCGCGTCCTGCCTTTCCTTCAGTCGTCGTCGTGTCTGGTGTGCTCCTCAGCTTTCCGCCTGTGACGCCGCCTGCTGCAACCAGGCGGTGTGAAGCTTGGCCCGCTTTTCGAACCAGGCCTTGATCACGGGCCAGGGCCGCTCCCCCAGCAACCTGGGCATGGGATCGCGCTCCGCGTCCTCGAACCAGACGAGGGACTTGGCCACATGCACGGGATTGGGCGGGGGGCTTGTGTAAAGAGTATAAAGTCGGGTGGCCAGGGCGGGGAAATCCTCCCTTTCCAGCAAGGCATGCAGGTCCACGAAGTCTTTGCGAGCGCCCCGTTGGCTGACCGCCACAAGCTTCATGGCGCCGATGTCGGACGGTGTCGCCAATGGCATGCCGTGCAGCCGTGCCAGGGGCGCACCGAATTCCACGGGCACGGCCAGAAAACTGCAACGCACCCCCTGCACCAGGAGATGGACCGTGCCCTCTGTCTCCGCAATGGGAACCAGGGGAAGGTCCAGGGCGGAAAGGCGCTTCATCAGATCCGGCGGCCAGGCTGACGGCGGACAGAACCAATCCAGGTCCACGGACAGGCGATGACCCAGCTGCAGCGCCAGGGCGGTGCCCCCCGCCAGGACGAAAAGGGACCCGGCCAGGACCTGACACAGGGGAGCGGCCACCTGGGCCGTCTCCACCGTCAGCGCCTCAGGATGCAGCAAGGATCAGCCTCCAGAAATTCCGGTCCCGTCCGCCCAGGCGCCGGCTGCCCGCGACCACCTCTTGCAGCCGCTGGCGCGGGTAGGTGTCAAGCAGCCACTGGTAGGCCGCGGGGGTGGTGTAGACCATGAGACGCTCGATGATGAAGGTGGCATGCCGCACCAGCTCCAGTTGCTCCGGATCACAATCCCAGAACAACGGCCACAGATCCCTGGGAAGTCGGGAGATGGTGGTCACAGGCCCGCCCGCTTGACGATACCCAAGGTATGGAATGTGCCCGGTCCGCCGTGAATGGACGGCCGGGTCAGGCCGGCGGGCGGTCTTTGGCGGGATCGGTCGCCGGGCTCCATGGGGAAGGCGACTGCCGCCCGGGATCCACCCTCAGGCCGGGCCGGCCCCTTCCCGCTTCCCGCCACGCCCCTTGACGGCGCCGTAGCTTTTGAGCTTGCGGTGGAGCGTGGCCGGACCGATGCGCAGCTGGGTGGCGGTGCGTGTCTGGTTGCCATCGTTCAATTCCAGCGCCGCCAGGATGTACTCCTTCTCCACCTCGTCCAGGGTGCGCACGGCGCCACCCGCCCCGGCCGGCAGGATCAGGCCCTGGCGGATCTCCTCGGGCAGGTCGTCCATCTCGATGCGCTGGCCGCGCGCCAGCGCGACGGCCCGCTCCATGGCGTTCTCCAGCTCCCGCACGTTGCCCGGCCAGTCATGGCGCAGGAGCTGGTCGGCGGCGCGGGGGGCCATGGTGGTGATGTGTCGTCCCATGCGCCGGGCGGCGCTGAGCAGCAGGACGCGGGCCAGCGGCAGGATGTCCTCCCGGCGGTCGCGCAGGGGCGGCACCTGCAGCTCGACGACATTGAGCCGGTAATAGAGATCCGGCCGGAAGTCGCCGCCGGCCACGCCGCGCAGGAGGTCGCGGTTGGTGGCGGCCAGGATGCGCACGTCGATGCGGCGGCTGATGTTCTCCCCCACGCGGCGGATCTCCCGTTCCTGGAGGACGCGGAGCAGCTTGACCTGCATGCCAGGCGAGACTTCGCCCACCTCGTCCAGAAGCAGGGTGCCGTTGTTGGCCGCCTCGAAGAGGCCGGGACGTTCCGTGTTGGCTCCCGTGAAGGCGCCGCGCGCATGCCCGAACAGCTCACTTTCAAGCAGGGTTTCTGTGATGGCGCCGCAGTTGACGGCGATGAAGGGTCCCGAGGCGCGCGCCGATTCCTCGTGGACGAGCCGGGCGATCCGCTCCTTGCCCGTTCCGCTTTCGCCGGTGATGAGCACGGTGGCGTCCACCTTGGCCACGCGGCGCGCCAGGTCCACCACCGCCTGCATGCGCCGGCTGCGGGCGATCAAGCCGGGCGGATCCAACACTTCACGCGCCACCCGCTTCAAGGCGCGGCGGTGGGCACTCAGCTTCTGCTCGGCTTCCTTCAAGGACTCGGTGACCCGGTGGAGGGAGATGTCCAGGCTTTCGCGCAGGCGTCCCGAATCAAAGAAGGCCAACTCGGCGGAGTGCTCCTCGCCCCATTCCTTTCTTGTCCGGCCCACCAGGTGGCAGGCGGCCTTTCCCGCGCCCAGGCAGCGGTCCTCGAGCACGCAGACGTCCTCCCCGGCGATGCGGCTCAGATACCCGCTCATCAGGCCGCAGATCGTCCAGCAGACGGCGGTGTCGGCGCGGCCGAAGTGCAGGAGGTGCTGTTCGGCTTCGTAGGAGGCCAGCAGGGTGGCGCCCTTCTGGCTGAGTGGATCCTCACTCCCCGCCTCGATCAGGAAGAGACCTTCCAGCGTGTGGATGCGCGGACCGGCCCGCCGCCAATCCTCGTCGCTGGTCCACGTGAAAACGGTCTTCATCGCCTCCGCCATGCGCCAGCCGTGGGCGAAGCCAAACTGGGTGAGCACGGCGCGCGCCGCGGTCAGGCCGAAGTTCTCGACCAAGTACTTGCGCAGCAATCCCATGGCAATGGCGTCGAGCAGGAGGGCGCGCTGGCCGGCGAAGCGGACGATGCCGCCTTCCGGATCCAGTTCCAACAGCTCCTTGTGATCCAGGTCCTCCACTCTCATGGCGTTTTCCTTTCTCCAAATCGAGGGAGAAGCTAAATCATTTCCCGATTACGCAGGAGAATCAGCCAGTCGTAGGGTCCTCAGGGGTCGCTGTGCCGATCTTGCTGCCAGGCGCAGAGTGCCGGTGATGAGGCAGACCAGATTCATGCGGCGGTTGAACCGGTATTGGAACAAGGCAAAGA